>CAVVZW010000015.1:0-29938 GCA_963752265.1 uncultured Alphaproteobacteria bacterium | reverse complement strand
CAGCCCGAGCACTTCGTGCTCGCGCGGCGTCAGCGAACGCGTATTGACACGGGGCGCCGACGATTCCACGTCCCCCAAACGGCCGTTCGAAGTCCACGAATTGATCGCGTCGCGGCCACGGGCGATGGCAGCTTCGGCATCGACCGACGTTTCGGTGGCGCAGCCAGCCCGCTCGATAACTTTGCAGACGCGCTCAATTTCGTACAGCGCCCTGTCCACGATCTCATCCAGCGCGGCCGGAACGGATCCAGCCGCATCGACCTGTTCGGCACGCTTGATTGCATGCAGATAGAGCAACAAGGCTGTCAGGGGCTCGCTGAGCTGGTGCTTCATCGCCGCGCCGGCGTCATCTACCGCCCGCCTGAGCGCGTCCGACATCAGTTCGATCTGAAGCCGGCTGAGCTGCTCGACGGCGGTATTGAACCGCGGTGAAGCAGGCGGTGCATTGAAGTGAGGGTAATTAACCGTCATCGCACGTCTTGTCCTGATTTCTCGTTTCTAGAACGTGATCGTTGGAAGCGGCGCAGCAAGGCTAGAATGCACGGCGGCAATCAATTGCCGGGACCCAAACGGCTTTCGCAGGCAAACAGCCGCGCCGGCTTTGGCGGCCAAGGCAAGATAATCCAGAACGGGATCCATCGATTCGCGGAAGATGAAACCCGAAATCGCAAGGATCGGCATCGCCGGAACCCTCCGGCGAAATTCGGCGATAGTCTCGAGTCCGCTGGCATCGGGTAGAAAAATATCGACGATCGCCAGATCAAAACGTGACGATTTAAATGCTTTCATTCCGACGCTGGCGTCGGGCACATGTACAGTATCGCAACCTTCACGCTCCAGCGTCATTACAATCGCTGCGCCAACCGATGGATCGTCTTCCACAACCAGAATCCGTTTCATGCCCGGTTGGCCGCGCAGTCGGATCCCGCGAGCACAAGTATCTTCTTCAAGATAGGGCTCCTCGGACTCGGACGATCGGCGGCAATGCCGATCACAGGAGACTTCAGACTGTATCAGTTGTGACCAACATAGCGTACTACCGTGCTAATACTCTGTTCAAAATCGCTCACCTCGTGTCAATAAAATTACTTACGTAATTTGATCTGGCTGAATCTGTAGAGTTACCAAATTTACGACGATCGCTTTTACGCGTAAGTAGAGGACCGACGGCTGCTTCAGGCCGAAGGAATTGACCATGCAGGAAGCCGTTACGCAGCAAGACTTGTCTCGTCATTTTGATGAAATCGATCGTGATACTGAGCTGAAGCAAATTCTGGACAGGCTCCAGAACGAGAACAGCCAGCTGAAAACTCTTGTGGTTCGGCTTTCCGAGACCATCATCAGAAACGTCACCGCCAAACGGTAATCCTCCGCCAATATCGCGCGCGATCCTGCGCCGGCTGGCGCTGCCGGCTTGGAGCGCTGCTGATAGGGATCGCCTCGATCGCTGCGCCGGCCTCGGCCAACAGTCAGCGCCTGGACGGCTTCAACGTTGTCGCCACTCCCGATCAGCCCTTTGGCGGTCCATCCGCCGAACTCGCACTGATCGCAGCCCGCGGCCTGGGTGCGACGACGATCGCGATCATCCCCTTCCTGTGGCAAGCGAGCCCGTCGAATCCCGATCTCAAGACGGGCAGCGACATGTCCGACGAGCAGTTGCGCGTTGCAATCCGGCAGGCGCACCGGCTGGGCCTTTCCGTCGTGGTGAAGCCGCACATCTGGGTGCCCGAAAGCTGGGCCGGCGCCGTCGAGCCGGACACCGAACAATCCTGGACGATCTGGTTCAACCGATACGCCAACGAGCTTGAGCGGATCGCACGCATTGCCGCAGACGAAGGCGCCGAAGCGCTGGCCATCGGCACCGAACTCGCCAAGACGACGCAGCGTCCGGAATGGAACCAACTGATCGTAACCGCACGGGCGATATTTCCGCGCACGCTGTTCTACATCGCCCATAACGCCGAAGAGGCCGAGGCTGTACCGTTCTGGCCACAGCTCGATGCCATCGGCGTATCCCTCTATCCACCGCTCGGCGCCGATGACGACCGCACCGGGCGTCTCAAGATCATGCGGGATGTCGCCGACCGGCTTGACGCATTGTCGGTGCAGTTCGGCAAACCTGTCCTGGTCGGCGAAATCGGATTGCGCTCCGCCAAAGGCGCGGCGGTGAAGCCATGGGAAAGCGCCGAAGAGCGGGTATCGCCGGTGGATCTACAGTTACAGGCTGACGTGCTAGCCGACTGGCTGGCGGTTCTCAACCGGCCATCGATTAACGGCGTGCTGATCTGGCGCTGGCTCTCCGATCCGGCGGCCGGCGGACCCGGCGACACCGATTTCACTGTGCAGGGCAAACCCGCAGAATTGGTCCTGTCCTGCGCCTGGGCGAAAGTCTGCGCCAGGCCGTGATCAGAACTTGTACCACGCGCCGACGACGAGCCCGTTCTCCTGAAGCGCGTTGCGCCCCCAATACGTCGAGTAGCCGCCGAGTTGCACCGACACCGACTTCGTCACCGCATAGACCGCGCTGAGCTGAAGCTTGTAATAGCCGAAGCTTCCGAAGCCCCAGGTTCCCGCGCCTTCCGAGGTCACGTTGAACGACTGTGCAAGCAGGAGCCACTTGTCGGTAACGTTAACGCCGAGCGTAATGTCGGTGCGGAATTCGTCGGGCGGTCCGCCAATGCGAAACCGTTGCGCGATCTCGACATCGACAAAGGACGGCAACGTCCACGCCTTGAAGCTATAGCCGACAAGGCCGCGCAGATCGACTTCGGGATCGGTGTATCCGATCGCGGCCGGATTGGTGTGGTCGTAGGTGCCGGGGATCCGGAACGTAACCTGCGCCGACGCCACCCAAGACGTATCCGACCAAATTCGCGCTCTGCCGCCGAAATCGGTATAGCCGAGGCCACTGCGCTCCGCGCTGAACGGTGCTGCGATGTCGACATGCTGGAGCGAAGGCGTGAAGATGGCGGTAAACCAGTTGGTGACGCCGTATTCGATCAGCGCCTGCGCTTCGTCCTTGTTGTAACGCGGCGTCGGTTGCAACGCATAGCCGGTGCTGAACAGACTGGTCGCGGTCATCGCCGTGTTGGTGAGGATCAACTGGCCGGTCCCCGGTTCGAGCGTCCAGGCGCCCGCGAATGCGGTGGTCGCATAGCTCATCAAGCCCATTGCGAGGATGACGCGCAGGCCGACGCGCTTGGTCATTGTTGTGCTCCAATTGAAACGCGGCTGCCTGACTGGGCAAGAAACGGGTTAAAAGAAAATCAGGCGAATTCCGGCACAACGCGATTGCCGCCCGCCGCGGCGACCTTCGATACGGCCGAAATCGCTTGTGTCAGAAGCTGCAGGCGTTCGCTGTTCCGGCTGGCTTTACCCGTCACCACCGCAACACTCGCGGTAACGTGGTTGGCGGCAATCGATTCCGGATTGGCCAACTTCAAATCCGAGACCGCGGCTCGCAGCCCTTCGCCCAGCTTATAAGCGGACCCGGAATCCATTTCAGGAGCGACCAGCACGATCACGCCGCCGCGATAGGCAGCGGCAATGACGCCGACCGTGGAGGCGGTGGCGCGGACCGCCCGGGAGACCCTGGTCACGATGCCGGCCGCCACCGCGTCGCCTTGCGCGGAGCGATAGGCGTCGATCCGGTCGATCGCGAGCGCGATAATCGAGGTATCGCCGTTAAGATGGAAATCCGGATCGGTAGCCAGATAAGCTTCCGCGACATGTCCGGTGAAGAGACCGGTAGCTTCGTCGATCCAGCGCACGACGCGGCGATTCCCCGATTCCGACATCACCTGGAGTAATTCATGCTCGCGCGCCTCGCGCCGGTCGAGTTCGGCCTTGAGCTTGAGTGCGGAACGCACGCGGGCCAACAGCTCGATGCGGTTGATCGGCTTGGTAATGTAATCCGTAGCACCCGCCACGAATGCATTGGCCAGACTGTCGGAGTTGGCGAGCGACGTCACCATGATGATGGGCACGCTGGCATAGCGCTTGTCGCTGCGAATGCGCGCGCACGCCTCGATGCCGTCGACGTCAGGCATCATGATGTCGAGCAGAATCAAATCGACGACCGACGCCTGTTGCGTCGCCGGTTTACCGATGCCGAGGAAACGGTAGGCCTCGGCCGCGGACGCAACGGCGTTGATCTCTCCATAGCCCGCCGCGGCAAGCATGGCTTCGGCGATATCGCGGCCGTCCTCGGAATTGTCGATAACCAGAATGCGCATATTGAAACTCCCGTTGACCTAAACTCTTCCAGTGGTTCGAGTGCCCGGCCAGCTTTGCCGGACGCGATCTCAGTTGCGCGCGAACAGTCTCCAGTTCGCGTTGTCGTAGACCAGGCGATAGCCCGCGGCGCCGCGCCGGTAGAGCAACGGAAACGCCTTGTTCAGCCGGTCCTGCGCGCCGATTCCGATCTGCGGATCCGGAACAGCGACGAACGGCGTATCGATTCGGGAAAACAGCACGTCGAGCATGAATGCCTCGTCGGACGGCGACAGGAGTCCTCGGGCGCGCCCGCGCCCGAGCACGATGGCGGGCGCGTTATAGGTGTCGACCAGGATGCCGTCATGCCCGATCGTGGCGCCGCCAAGATCGATAGCGGCCATACGTTCCATATCGACGTTCCGGCCCTTGAGCGCGGCACGCACGTTCGCAGCGCCGCGCGGATCGACAATCGCAAGACCGGCGATGCCTCCGAACCAGCCAAGGACGAGGAGCGGCAGCACCAGTGCCAGCCGCTCGCGCATCAGCGGTACATGAAGAATGATGATCGCGGCCAGACACGGCGGCATCACCGCGACCGCCGCAGGTCCGCCGAACAGCCCGGTGATGACCGCGAGGCTGGCCGCCAGCGCGGTCATTGCAATGATGACCAGGACCGGCGCGACCAGCGGCCTGCGCCGCCATACCCAAATGATCGCAACGGGAACGACCGGCGCCGCAATCAGCACCGTAGCGACCACCGCGATTCCGGCGTCGAACGCCAGCGAGCCAGTCCATCCGCGACCAAACAGGTCCGAGAACCCCGCCGCCCAGTTGGCGACGCCTTCGGCAGGTGCGACCAGAAAGCTCCATCCACTGCCGGGAAAAACCCACGACATGTAAGAAAAGGCCGCGATGCAGAACACGGTCGGAAACACGAGCGCCAGCACCACATTGAGCATCCAGCTCGATAGCAGTTCAGGCCGCACCGAGAATACAAATAGCGGGACCGCCGCACAGGCTATCGCGGCCCCCATCGGATGCGAGAAGGCTAGACCAAGCAGCGACAGCGCCACGGCCATCACCTCCGGCGCGGCGCTGCGAGCCCGCAACTTGAATAGCGCGCTGCCCAGCAAGAACAAAAAGACCGTGAAGAACATTTCGGCCGGTCCCGCAATTGCCGCACGCAGTACGGCTGGATGCAGCACGATGAGAAAGACGATCAGCGGGCCGCCGATCAGCGGCAGGTTTATGCGGCAAAACGAAACGAACAGCCCACCGGCAAACAGCGCCAGTATGCCCGCGGTGAGTAAAACCGGAATCGGCGTGCCGCCGGGCGCCACGACCCCCAAAAGAGTTGTCGCCAGAAATGGAATCGTCGGATACGCCGCAAGAATGCGACCGATCGGCATCTGACCGTCGCCTGCCGTGATCGCGCTCGCCCACAGCGTTACGGCATCCTCGGGAACCAGCCCAGCATTGATGGCGCTCCTTGAAACCGCGAATACCGCAGCGAAGGTGACCAACATGACGGTTGCGAGGGAGCCTAAGCGGTTCATGATGCTGTCTCCCGGGCCTCGGCCAGTTCCCGGGTGACGTGTCTCGAAACGCCGTGCTGTGTCTTCTCCCAGTAAAATGGATTGCGCAGCAGCTGCCAAAAGCCCTTGTAGGCGGCGACCGAGATCATCACCCAGTAGCCGAGTGAGGTGAGGCTATAGGGAATGAGGTCTAGCCATCCGCGCCGGATCGGCGCCAGCATGTTGAGGAACACGAGGGCGCCGTTGCCGGCGAGCAGATTGAACAGGCTGAGAAACAGCAGCGGTTCTGGAAACACCGCTTCGAAACCGCTGAACGCGGCAGCCAGCCAGCCGACATAGAGCAGCCAGAATATCGGATTGAACAGGCCGGACAGTACGGTGCCGCCGATGAAGAACACGAAGCCGAGGAAACCGAGCGGGCCGATGGTTCGCATCAGATGCAGCGGCCGCCTGGTGTGGACCAGGAAGGTCTGCATGTAACCCTTCATCCAGCGCGAGCGTTGCCGGATCCAGTTGCCGGCATGGCAACTCGCCTCCTCGAAGGTCGTGGAATTGACAATCCCGACGCGATAGCCCTTTTGGGTCAGGCGAATGCCAAGATCGGCGTCCTCGGTGACGTTGAACGGGTCCCATGCGTGCAGCTCGCGCAACACCTCGATCTTGAAATGGTTGGAAGTGCCGCCCAGCGGAATCGGAACGTTGAGGCGTTCGAGACCTGGCAACATCTGGTCGAACCAGAGCGCGTAGTCGAGCGTGAACATCCGCGTGAGCCAGTTCTCGTCGGAATTGAAATAGCTGAGACGGCATTGCAGGCAGGCGGTGTTCGGCGGGGATTGGCGGAACATCGCCACTACCTTGCGAAGCTGGTCGGGCTCCGGCCGGTCCTCGGCATCGTAGACGACGAGGAATTCGCCGCGGGCGAACTGCAGAGCGAAATTGCAGGCTTTCGGTTTGGTCTGCGGGTGCGATGGGGGCACCCGAATGACCTCGAACACGCCCTCCAGTCCAAGCTTGCTAGCGACCTCGACGGTCTCGAAGTCGCTGGCCTCAAGCACCAGCTTGATATCGAGCTTCCCGAGAGGATAGTCGAGTTCACGCAGCGACTGCGCCAGCTTCGGCAGCATGGCCGGCTCTTTATACATCGGAACCAGCACGGTGAAGACCGGAAGTTCGTTGTCGCTGAGCGCGCGGGCCTCGATGGCGATGATGTCGTACTTGTCGGAGGTGCGGGTTCCGCCGATGAAAACGAGAATGCTCTTGAAGATGAAGTTTCCGAGATAGAAAATGCTCATGATGACGTTGAGCGCGATAAGCGTTGTGACAGGCGACCGCGCCAGGCCGAGCAAGAGCATGGTGAGCAGGACGTAGCCGAAAACGATCTGTCCGGGCGTGAACACCTGCTTTGCCGATAGCTCCGGGTTCAGTTCGGCAAGCTCATGGACGGCGCGGTGCGACAGCGCATCGTCGAAGGCGGTCTGTATCGCCCACACGATGTCGAATTTCGACGCAACCACGAAACTGACGCTGCTACCCCAGCGCTTCCGCGCGAACAGCAGGGTTTCAGGTCCTGGCTCGGCAGTCGCGATCACGATATGCCCTTCGCTTCGCTTCCACGGAATCGTCAGCTTGCGGGCGTAGGTGTCGGCATCAGTGACCGACAGCAGCGTGACGTCGGGTGCATCGCGAATTAAATCTACAAACGGCAGTTCGTAGTGGAAGGCAACGGCCTGATAGTAGACCGCGGGCTTCACCCAGTTGCGCGACAGAATCGCGTCGCCGAGACGAACATGCCAGGTTTCAGCAAGCTCCACGGCTTCGTCGAGCTGCGGCAGATCGAGAACCCTTCGGGCGACGAGGAGGTCGCCCAGCGCCAGATCGGAGGTCGACAGCGGCTGCATCCGACTTCCTATTCGCCCGCGGAAGCGTTACGGCGGCGGTAAATTCTCTGCAGCACGAATATCAGCGCCACGGTGACCAGCGCCCATATGCAGGCGACGATTGTCGAACGGTAGCGACCGACCCAGGTAAGCCACGATCCCTCATCGGCATAGGAAACGCGCAGCAGCGTATCGTGCTCGGTCGACAGCGCCAACGCGACGCCGGTCTTGTCGAGAAACGCCACGTCGCCGTGATCGAGATTGACGGCCGGAGACGACGGTAGCGAACCGTCGCTGGCCAACGGCTTGATCCACAGGCCGGGATAAGCGTTCGAAGTCACGATTTGGGCAACGGCGCCGGTGGCGAGGCCGTCGATGTCGAGCAGGGTGTAACCGGCGCGATCGGTGATTGCGACCCTGCCGCGGTCGAAAAGCACGCGTTGCTTGGCACCGGTGGGAGCCACGTTGCTGACCGCAATGAACGGGGCGCCGGGCGTAGGCGCCACCCCGCTACGTACATATTTCACCTCGATTGGCGCGGTCTCCTTTGACAGCGCGTTCAGGATATCCGCCAGTGACGCGACCACCGACAGCGGGTGCCCGGATGCCGACTCCGGCACCAGAATTTCGACGCCGTTGGCCCACAGGGTCGCAAGATCGGAGAAGTCCTGCGCCACGGGGCCCGCGGCCGAAAGAATGACGGAGCTCGATCCCAGGATTTCAGCCGGATAGCCCTGCGGTTCGAACCGGCAGTCGCCTTGCGAACTGCGACGCTGGATCACCGCCCTGATATTGGCGACCGAGCCGACCAGTCCATCTGACAACGCGAAATCGAGCCGCGTCGGCTCACCGATCATCGCGACCGTACTGGCCAGCAGGCGTTCATTGACGAACGCGCTGACGACGGCTTTCTCGCCGGCGCCGTCGGGCGCGACCATCAGATCGAGAACCAGACGTGATGGCCTGGTGCCGCTCGGCAATATTCGCCCGGGAATCGAAACCGCGAGATCGGCGCGACCGAATACGTCCGCTTGCGCCGCCACCAGCCCGAGAGCGTCGAAGCTGACGCGGTCGACCGGTCCTTTCGGCGTCGAAACCTGCCGGATGGAGGCCGAAGGCGCATCGCGTAGCGCCGAAAGCGAGGGATTGTTGGGCAACACCCCGGTGCGTGCCGAAGCCGGTTCGCTCACGAGCAGAACCGGAGCACCGCCGATGCGGGCTGCCGCAAGGTTGCTGGAGACAGCGGCCGTCCCTGTCGCGCTTGCCTGCGTCGCGACCGGTGCGTCGAGACGACCTGCAATTCTGCCGAAGGCTCCGACGACGACGAGACCGCGCGTCCAGCGGCGCTTGTCGCCGCTATCAACCAGTTCGGGCATCGTGTCCACGCCATGATAGAACGTGACGTGCCTCCCGGTCGCGGCCAGCGAGCGGGCCGCCGTCAACGCGGCGGCGATATCCGATGGCGGCGGCGCCGGGTTTGACAAGAGAATGGCGACCTCTCTGGGCATCAGCGCCGCCGTCGCCATGATGTTCGGCACGCCGTTGACGCCGATTTCAAATTCGACCGAAGATTCCGGGCGCACGGTCATGCTGTCGCCGACGTAGCGGACATCGATGCAGCGATCCTGCGTTGCCGCGCCCGAATACAGGAACGATAGTTTCAGGAAGCCTTCGTTCGCCATCGCGGTGACGAGTGGAATATGCACGGTGCGGCCCGTGCTCCTGCCGTCGAGGGCGAGCGAGGCGACCGAGCGGTCGTTGACGAGGATTTCAAGGCTGCGCCTGGCGTCATGGGCGCTGACGTCGTCATAGGCAAGCACCAGATCGGCGAGCCCCAGCTCGATGCCCTGCGGCACCGGTATGTAGACTTCGCGGCGGCCGCCGAGATTGGTCAACCTGAATCCGTTGGGGAATCCGACTTGCGCGAGAGGTACGCCGACAAGCAGCGATTTGCGGGGCATCTCCGGCACGGCGCCTTGCGGCGCCGCCGTGATAACGGCAGCTCTCTGCACCTGCGTCGAGATCCTTCCGGGCTCGAATGGCAAGGCGGGTGGTCCGCGTTGCTCGGCTTGTGCGGATAGCGCGAGCGCAACAAGGGACACCACCAGGAAAACGCGCGCAATCAAGGATGTCACGGTATCGGCCTCCGACTTAATTCTGTGAAATGTGTTTCGCTCAGCGCGACGATCCGAAAGGTTTCGAACTCACTCGCCAGCAATGCCAATTCATCCGAAGTCAAGCTGCGCTGCGCATGGAAGGCGCTGACCAAAACGGCGGCGCATGACCGCGCCTGCCGGCCCGTTGCCTCGAAGCCGATGATCGAGCCGATGCCGCTGACGTCGTGAAGCCATCGATAGGCGGACGCAATAGCATCCGCTGCGGTGTTTCCGTCGCCGGTCATGAGCGACATCGTTACGTCGATCTCTTGTATTTTGTCGGCAAGCTTCAGCACGACGCGCGCGCGTATCCTGTCGATGCGCGCGGCAAAATCTGTCTCAACTGCGGTAGCCTGCGCGCGTATTTCGGTCATCGCGAAACCGTCGCATGCGCATCTTAATAATCTTTGAAATGCCGATGTATTTATAAGTCTTAGAAGGAGAATATTTGAGTAAGTAGAAGATCACATGAAGTATATGTAAATATACGTAATTCGCGATTACTACGTAGGTAATGCCGCCGATAATACCGACTCCGCGTTCGCTGCCCATCTGCCGGACAAGAGCGGCTAGCCGCATGACTGTGGCGAGTCATCCGAACATTGAGAACAATTGTCCGGATCTGACAGCCGACAACTCGAAACTCCAGATCACGCGGCGCTTAATTGGAACACCAGCCCGGGTGGCGGGTTGGTTCCTACTCGAACAAAGGACATCATCATATGAGGCTTCATCCGCAACTGCTGGCCAAAGCCCCTGTCACCAGCCGATCTAGTATATTCCGCCTGAAAGCACTGTTCAGCGAACAGCGGGCAAAAGAAATGAGCGAACCTAGATCTCGCGACGATTGGGAAGAGCTGGCGATCGAGTGGCACATGATGGCGAATCTGGCCGCTAACGCCAAAACGGAGAGCACTCAAATTGACGAAGCCTGAATCGCAGCATGTACGGCCATCAGGCATACCCGCGAGTGATGCTGCCGATCTTGGCGATCGGGCATTGGACCGTTGCTTCGGTCAAGAGATTCCTCGTCGGCCGATGAACACCGTTCGCAGGTTCATCGCGGAGGAGACCGCCGCGACGGCCATTGAATACTGCCTGATCGCCACGGGCATCGCGCTTGGAATTCTCGTCGCCATCGCCGG
The DNA here is from genome assembly GCA_963752265.1 of uncultured Alphaproteobacteria bacterium. Classification (GTDB taxonomy): domain Bacteria; phylum Pseudomonadota; class Alphaproteobacteria; order Rhizobiales; family Xanthobacteraceae; genus Bradyrhizobium. The sequence goes on along the minus strand of CAVVZW010000015.1, from coordinate 19,010 downwards.
AATAGAAGCCAAGATCAACGCCGATTTCACGGCGCTCAACAGCTCCCTGAAATAGGGCCGCCGAAGCGCCGCGCGGTCGCGGCACTTGCCCCTATCAGTCCCCCTTCCCGACTTCGGTTGCGGGCCTGAGCTCGACAGGCCTGGCCTCGACAAGCGCTGATTTTATGCCAACTTTTTTCTTCAGAGCGCGCCGCTTCAAGGCCGCCGTCAGCTTTAACGGCTTACGCAGAGCATCAAGCATGGCTCTCGATCCTTGATCAAGATTGTTTGTTGTCTGCCGTTCGCGGAACAATGCGGGTCCCGATTTTAACATGACGCCCACCATTCAATTTCCATGAATTATTAACAGCACGACCATGCGCCAGTACCGAGCAAAAATCTGTTCAAAAAAGAACGCAATCCAGCGTTGCAGGGATTTCCGCCAGTGATCAAAATCGCACGGTATCGCAGGCCATCAAACCGGCAACGATGATCGACACAGCGGCAGTGGCAGCGCCGTCACCTGCTTTGCAGTTTAATTTTGAAAGCGAGCTATACAGAACTGCGAATCAGGGCGCGCGAAAGGGATGCTGTCGGCATCGCCGCGCGGCTTTCCCGGCAATATCGGCGACTGAGAGCATCTCTACTCCCGCCTGAACACGGGAGGAGCTCGTGCCCCGCTCTCTCATCCATACGACCCCTGAAAGACATTCACCCACACTATGGCCGCCGCAGCGGAACGATCGAACGCCGATGGAGCTCGCAGTCGAGGTCTGTGAGCGGGAGAACCGGGTGTTGAAAAAGATCGTCATCAGTCTTTCGGAAATAATCTTGAATAACGTTATCAGCCGGCGCTGATGCCGGATATCCACCCGACGATTGCGGCGTCATGAGGCAAAGCTGTCTCATCAAGCCCTCGGCGCTGGAACAGCCGAGTGCGTGTGGTTGGCCCGGAATTTCCGATTTGTGCTCGCGGACAACCAATTTTGATGGATGCCGTTTTTCGAGAGCGCGCCAAGTCGATCTGCTACTTGACGGCCTTCAACCTGCCCCCGGCCTCGGGCACGAGGACCTGCCGCCGGTGAAAACCCGAAAGAATATTCGCGGCAACGTCGGAGGCCGGCATCGGCCGCCCGAAATAATACCCTTGAGCCTCGTCGCCATGAGCCTTGTCGAGAAAGGCCGCCTGCTTGGCGGTCTCGACACCCTCGACGGTCACCCGCATGTTCAATCCGCGTCCGAGCGCAACGATCGTCTTCACCACCGTATCAACGTGGTGTCCCGGCTCTCCGAAGCCTTCCATGAAGCTGCGGTCGATCTTGATCTTGTCGAACGGAAAGCGCCAGAGGTAGCTCAGGCTCGAATAGCCGGTTCCGAAATCGTCCATCACGATGGATACGCCCATCTGCTTGAGCACCAGAAGTTCCGCCATAATGGCTTCGGAGTTTTCCAGCAACAATGACTCGGTAATCTCCAGTTCGAGCCGGTGTGCGGCAAGCCCCGTCTTCTTCAAGGCGGCGCCGACCTGGTCGCTGATCGCGCCTGTCAGGAATTGCGACGGCGACAGGTTTACCGCAATGGTCAGATGCTCCGGCCAGTTTGCCGCGGTACGGCACGCTTCCATCAATACCCACGCGCCGATCTTGTCGATGAGCCGCATCCTCTCGGCAACGGGAATGAATTTTGTCGGCGGGATAAGCGTACCGTCTTTCGCGGCCATCCGTATGAGCGCCTCGAAGCCGATAAGGCGCCGGTCCGATATCTCAAACAGCGGCTGGTAGTGCAGCACGAACCGATCATGCTGCAACGCTTCGCGGATGGCTGTTTCAAGCTCGACCCATGCCTGCAACTCGGCATCCATCTCCGGAACGAAGAACCGTATGCAGTTGCGGCCGTCGGCCTTGGCCTTGTACAGGGCGAGATCGGCGCATTTCAGCAACCGCTCGGGATCCCGACCATCGCCCGGAGCCAGCGCAATGCCGACGCTGAAGGTGGCCACGATCTCGCGCTTCTTGAAACAGATCGGAGCGGTCAAGGCGGCGGTCAGACGATGTACGAACGCCTCCGCCTCGTTCCGTGTCAGGATACCGTTCTGGATCAGCACGAATTCGTCTCCACCGAACCGCGCGACCACGTCGCCAGTGCGGACCGCCGAACCCAGCCGCTCGGCAACCGTCTTGAGCAGATAGTCGCCACCGTCATGGCCGAGTGTATCGTTCACCTGCTTGAAGTGGTCGAGATCGATGAAGTACACAGCCAGATTGCCGCCCTGCGAGGGCAAGTTCGCCAGCAATTTCTCCAGCCGTTCGATCAGGAAGGAGCGGTTGCTCAATCCGGTCAGGGCGTCGTGGTGGGCGAGGAAGCGAATACGCCGGTCCGCGGCCTGCTTCTCCAGCGTCCGTCGCTGCCAGGCGATCGCTGGAATTGCGAAGGCCAGCGCCATCAGCATGCACAATGATCCAGCCGCCATGATAAAGGTCTTGTTGAAGTCGTCGCGATTGGAGGTCTCGTCAATAAAGGCCGCGACGACGGCAATCGGATGGCCGTCGACCAGCACCGGAACATAGGCGCGCGCGAAGAAGGTCGGCCGATCGGCCGATTTGCTATCCATGACGTCGACGATCGGTTCGCCTTCGGCGGCAGCGCGCGCGGCATTGGCGTCCAATTCCGACAGGTTGATCAACGCAATCTTGTCACGGTCCGATACGAGTTGAGAATATCCCTCCCGATTGAAAATCACGTAGCGAAAGACCTCGCCGGATTGTCCCGCCAACTGGAGGAAGGCCATGCTCTCGTTGGAAGGCAGTTCGCCGGCGGCGATCTGCTTGAAGTCGGTGATGCTGGCTGCGAGAAAGCGCGCCCAGCTATTGGCGGTCGCCGTCGCGTCACTATAGAGGAGATGGTCCGTCGTGATCCTCACGGTCGTCCACGTGCCTCCCACCAGGATGGCAAGCACCATGAAAAACGCGCCAACGGTGCGCTGGATCGACATTTTGACAAAGGAAGTCATCAATCGGCCTTGTTCAGGTCATGTGCGCGGAGCTTGGTAAGTTCGTTCCGCAAGGTCTCCAGCATCTCGCGGTTGTGTGGATCGATTGCAGCCCATTTGTCGACCACGGATCGGAATCCGTTCTCCGCCGTGTTGAGGTCCTCTTGTGAGGGAATGATCAAGACCCGTTTGGGATCGGACTGGAGTTGTTCCAGTGCAAGGTTATTGCTGGCAGTAAAAGCTTGTGTAAAACGCTCTGCCAGCCACTCGCCGCTATATTCGCGTATGACATTGCGCGCGGCTGGTGGCAGCCTGTCGAACTTCTCCTTGTTCATGATAATTAGGAGAGGCACCAGGCCAAGTGGGAGCAAATAGTGATACCGGGCAACGCGCGCGAGGCCGAACTCAACCAGAACCACCGGCGGCGCGGTCGTCCCGTCGATTTCTCCGCTGCTGATTGCATCGGCGGTCTGGTTGATCGGAATGACCTTTGGCGCCATACCGAGTTCAGTCAGCGTCGTTGCCTCGATGTCGTTTGTAGCGCGAATCTTTCTGGCCTTCAGGTCGCCGAGAGAAACCACCGGCGAGCGGGTATTGATGTATTGCGGTCCGGCGGCAATCGCTGCCACGGTAAAATACCGTTCATGGCCGCGCATTTTTCCCGAGGCCACCAGGCGTGTATAGGCGAGCGAAGCCTCCTTCATATCCCGGAATAACCCGGGCAGTTGAACGACAGACTCGTCGGGAAAGAGTTCAGGTGTCAGGCCCGGATTGACGAAAGCCAGGTCAATCGTGCCATTGAGCACCAATTCCGCCTGTTTCGGATAGCTGCCGAGCACGCCGCTCAGGTAGGTGTCGATTTGCACGCTGCCGTTTGCAGCACCATTGACCGCGTCGACGAACGGCTTGACCGCTGTCCGGTAGATGAGCTCCCGATCGGATGTGAAGTACGATAGCTTGAGCTTGATGGGTTCTGCGACCGATGCTGTCGGCCACACCACCATCGAGAGCAATGCACATCGCGTAAGAACTCTGAACATGTCTTCCGGCTTTTATGATGAGCATCAGATCATGCGCGTGGAACGCGCCATTGATATACCGCTCGTTCCGATTTAAGAGCCGTTAATGCCGCGCTCCCGATGTTTACTGAGGTGGTTTTACCGAAGGCCCGTCTGCATTCAGTAGAACTACGTGGACAGAGCCGCGGTATTAGGGGCTCGTTCGCCACTGACGCGATCGGCATCAGGACAAAAGCCGCTCATTCGAAACCGCCCGCCGAAGCAGCGATCGTTTCGATTTCGTTCAGCAGCAAAGTCGACTCCTGCGTGAGCGCGGCAAAGCGAGCCCTTGCCAGATGCTGGCGCGCCAGATCCCGTGCATTTTCCCTCAGACATACCCGCGCCAGATCAAGTTCGAGTCGCGCCAGCGTCGTGCTCTCGGAATGGAACTGGTTGTTGAACGAAAGCTGTTCAAGCAACCGCCTTGCCTGTCGCAAGCCGAACAGCCTGACTTTCACGATCGAGAGCAGGTTGAACAGAATAAACCTGATCGGCGGCCGGGGGCCGCTGAAGGACAACATGCCGAGATAGAGCTCGGCGAGGGCCAGCCTGTTCCATGAAGCGACCGCCAGGCTTCCCGTCGCATCGCTATCGGCAATGGCGGATTTGAGCGTGCGGATGCCTTCGCCGATCTGGCCGGTCATGGCGAGCGCCGGGCCCGCCGCAAAATCGACGCCGCTCGCCGCGTATGCCCAGCGGTGAGCAAGCGCCCATTTCTTCATAGACAATAAGAGCGCAAGCCCCTCTTCCACCGGTCCTTCCAACAACAGGCCAGTTGCGCGCGCTATGGTTCCGGCAGTGCGGTCGTAGGGAGTAGCCGCCGTCCGTTGGCATCGCTCGGCATTGGCGATTCCATCGCTGAAGCGGTAAGCTTGGATGTCGATCCAGGCGAGCGTCCAAAACGCCATACCGAGCGCGCGGTTGTCCTGGCGCTGCCGGCCGGCCTCCATCAACTGCACGGTCCAGGTTCGCGCGTTCCTGGTCAGGCCGCGGCAGACATAGTCCCATGCGATCGACCAATAAGCCCAATTGAGGATGTAATTGTCACCTGACTGCGTGCATATCTCGAGCACGTGCTGCCCCTCTCGTTCGGCTTCTTCAAGCGTGTGCCGGCCGAGGATGATGGAGCAGAACAGAAGCGCGGATCTTGCATAGGCTTGCGCGCGGACGTCGTTAAGGCGTTCAGCAATGCTGAGGGCCAATTTCGCGCGGGCTTCGGCGGCGCGGAATTCGCAGAAGTGATTCAAAAGCATGCAGTGAAAATAAAGCGCAAAGACCAGTTGCGGCGTATCGCCCAGAACTTCGAGTTGCGGAATGTAGGATTCCGCGATTTGGGAAAGGCCGATCAGGTCGCCCTTCAGATATAACACCTCCAGCAAACCGACGACGACGGTTGCCATCGCGGCATCATCGGCGCAATGCGGTGCCGGCCCAAGCAGGTCCAGCGCTTTCCGAAAATATCCCTCCGCTTCTTCGAGGGAGTATATTTCAAGGCTCTTTGTTCCCGCGAGCGAACAGTAGCGAAATGCCTTGTCGGGCCGGCCCGATAACGAGAAATGATACGCAAGCGTTTCCACGACTTCGGTCAAGCGAGACGCGGCGCGAAGCTCGATCGCATTGCCCACCCGCAGATGAATTTCGGCCCGACGTGTGCTCAACAAAGTGTCGTAAAGCGCATCGCGCATCAGAACGTGCTTGAATTCGAAATCGCCAGATTGCGGGTCTCGTTGCACGAAGTCGAGGCGCTGCAAGCGTTCAAGCCCGCTTTTGATATCGCTAAATCCGCTCTCGATCGTGGAAAGCAAGATTGGATCGAAGCGGCGGCCGATCACGGCGGCCGTCTGCAACAACTTTCGATTGTCTGCGGATAGCCGGTCGGCACGTGCGGTGAGAAGCAATTGTACGCTGGCAGGCAACACGGTTGCGATTTTATTGGAATCGTATCCCAACCCCAACGGCGTGACCCGCACCGTGCCGCGCTCGATCAAGAAACTTGCGATCTCCTCGACGAACAGTGCGTTGCCTTCCGCCTTCTCGACGATCAGTTGCGCAAGAGGCTCAGGCAAATCATCGACGCCGAAGCGAAATTGAGCGATGCCCAACGTCTCCGATGAAGAGAGCGGCTTCATCCGCAGCTCGATCACTCCCGGGCGGCCTGCCCAGGCCGGCGCATATTCCGGACGCCGCGTATCGAGGATGACCAAAGGCGAGGTGGGTTCGCGATCCACGATCCGCAGCAGCAAATCTTCTGAAGCGCTGTCGATCCAATGCAGATCTTCGAGCAGGAGAACCAACGTCGACCGCCGGCTTTGCTCCTCGATCAATCGCATCAAGAGATCTCGCGTGCGCGCGCCGATCAGCGTACCGTCAAGCTCGGCCAATGCGTTGGTGGGCACCTTCAGGCCGAACAAATTGAGCAACAAAGCGAGATTCTGAAGGGACCAGCAGTTCAGGTACCTCAGGTTCTCCTCGAGTTTGGCGAAGATGGCCGTCTCGGGTTCGCCGGAGCTCAACGAAAACCAGTTTCGCAGCACGTCGATGAACGGCAGGAACGGCGTTTCCTGCCCGTCGGCCGAACAGTTGCCCCGCAGCGCAAGCACCCCATTGCTGCCGTGGCGCAGCGCGAACTCGTAGAGCAATCGCGATTTTCCAATACCTGGATCGCCGACGACGTCGACGACCCGCACTGAATTGAGATGTCTGAGCTGATCTTCCAGCACGGCCATCTCGCGGGTGCGACCGATATAGGAGGTTAGCCCGCGCGCCACCGCGACGTCGAACCGCGTGACATGATCTTTGATCGCGACAAGGCGATGAACCGGTTGCTGTTCGCTCTTGCCCTTGAAGTGAAACACGCCCGCTAGTTCGGCTTCGACCATGCCTTCGACTTGCCGCAGCATGGAATCGCTCATCACGATCGTCCCCGGCACGGCCTCGGCCTGAAGCCGCGCCGCAAGATTGACGATGTCACCGTGCGCGGTAACGCCGGTGCTCTCGCCGCTGTCCACGGCCCCGAGCACGACGGGGCCCGTTGTGAGACCAATGCGAAGAAGCGGGCGATGGATCAGTTCCGCCTCGATCCTGTCGCCGGCCTCTGCAAGGGATTGTTGAATCTCGAGTGCGGCGCGGCACGCCCGGAGTGGACCGTCTTCGAGCGCGGTCGGCGTTCCGAACAAAGCCAAAATGCCGTCACCAGTGAAATTCTTAACGGTGCCGCGATGACGATGAATGGCTGCGGTGGTGAGGCTTGAGACCTGGCTAACCAGGGCGAAGGCTGCTTCTTCACCCATTCGATCGACGAACGCAGTGAAGCCGACGAGGTCGGTCATCAGGACCGTAATCTGACGATGCTCGCTTTGGCTGAGGGCCGAATCTTTTTGCGGCGAAGCGATCCCAGGCGGATCGACCATCTAGCGTGCTCCGGCAGTGGCGAATTTGCCTCAAATTTTTACCCAAACCACCCACGAGTATACCGGCGGACGCCGGCTACTACCACTCCCGGCCGGGGCCATTGGAGCTTTCCCGCCCGGAAAAAGCATGTAACATGGCACAAAGACCCCTGCGACAGCCTGCGGCGATACGTCTTGCAACAGCGAAATGGGACGCCAGTTGGGATCCAGAAAGCCCATAGAAGTCGCCATCATAGGCGGCGGCTGCGCGTCGATCGCGGCGGCTTTTGAACTGACCCGGCCCCGGCACAAGGGCGCCTATCACGTCACGATTTATCAGCTCGGCTGGAGGCTCGGAGGAAAAGGCGCCTCAGGCCGCGGTCCAGCCGGACGCATCGAAGAGCATGGGCTCCATGTCTGGCTCGGATGCTATGACAACGCCTTTCAGTTGCTGCGCCAATGCTATGACGAATTGTACGCCACAGCGCCGAACGAAAAAGGACGAGATACGAACGCGGCGGACGCGGACGGGTCATCCCGAAACTGGAGTTATTTCTTTCTTCCGGACTCGCACATTGCGGTCGCAGGCCGCTCCAGCCATGGCGGCTGGGTCAATTGGGCAACGCATTTTCCGCCGGCCCCGGGTCTTCCCGGTGATCCCCTCGACAAGCAAAATCCCTTTGCGCTGACGCACTATTTCGCTCGTGCCATTTCACTCCTGCGGACGCTCTTACTTGGCCTCGAAACATTCCGCGCATCGGCCGGGTCGAGTGTGGATGTAGATGCGGATCAGGGTGCAACCCAAGGCGACGCGACCGACATTGCCGCAAGGATCGCCGCCCTGCTGCGCGCCGGTGCGCTGGCATCCGCCGCGATCGTGGTCGAAGCGCTGGCGCTGGTCGAGGCCGCGCTCAACTCAATGCCCACAGTGCCGGAAGGCATGCTGCTTCCGGTGCTGGAGGCAATTGCGTCAGCACTTCGCAAACAATTCGAAGCGATCGTCGCGAGCGACGATCGAACGCGACATCAATGGGAGATCATCGATCTGGTTCTCGCCAACATCGTCGGCGCGGTTCGCTACAAGCTGCTTACCGACCCGCGCGGGCTCGATGCGATCAATCATCTCGATCACCGCCAATGGCTGCGGGAGAACGGCGCGTCCGAGCGCGCGGTCAATTCCCCGTTCACCCGCGCTCTGTACGACCTCACGATGGCTTACGAAGGGGGCGATCCGGACCGACCTTCCATCGCTGCTGGCGCCGCCTTGCGCGGCGCCCTGCGATTCTTCTTCTGCTATCGCGGCGCGCTGTTCTGGAAAATGCGCGCCGGCATGGGTGACGTCGTGTTCGCACCCTTTTACGAGGTGCTGCGCGCCCGCGGAGCAACCTTCAAATTCTTCCACCGACTCCGCAATGTCGGGCTGGCGGACCCGCGCAGGCTTGCGCCGGGCGAGAAGCAATATGTTGCGACGCTCGAATTCGACGTCCAGGCCGAGACGTTTGAAGGAGAGGAGTATCACCCACTGGTCGAAGTCAAGGGCATGCGATGCTGGCCTTCCGAACCGGATTTTTCCCAACTCAAAGGCGGAGCGCAAATGCGGCGCGAGAGCCGGGATTTCGAATCGCACTGGGATTGCCGAAAAGCCGGCACAAAAAAGCTTAAGGTAACGCGCGATTTCGATTTCGTAGTACTCGGAATTGGCATCGGCGCACTGCCTTACGTGTGCAGCGAAATCATCGCCGCAAATCCGCGTTGGCGCGCCATGGCCGAGAACATCAAAACCGTGGCCACCCAGGCTTTTCAGATCTGGCTCAGCGCAGACCTGCAGGAACTTGGCTGGGATATTCCACCTGTTACGCTGACGAGCTTCGTCAAGCCGTTCGACACCTGGGCCGACATGGGCCATGTGGTACCGGCCGAGAATTGGCCCGCCCCCCAGCCGCGGACGTCGGCCTATTTCTGTAACGTCCTTGCCGACCCGCCGCGTGAGCCGGACCCGGACGAAATCGACTATCCCAAGCGCCGCCGTGAGGAGGTGCGAAAAAACGCGATTAAATTTCTCAACCGCGATATCGAAAATCTGTGGCCGAAGGCCAAGAAGAGCGGAAGCCAATTTCGCTGGGATTTGCTGGTCGATTTCGATGCGAAGACGAAGACGAAAGAAAGGAAGAGCGCTGCACCCGGACGCTTCGATACGCAATATTGGACAGCGAACGTCAACCCTTCCGACCGTTATGTGCTATCTGTGCCGGGCAGCGCGGGTCATCGCATTTCACCACTCGATAATACCTATGACAATTTGACCATCGCCGGCGATTGGACGGATTGCAGTCTCAACGTCGGATGCGTTGAGGCAGCCGTTATGTCGGGCCGACTAGCCGCGCACGCGATTTCAAAATGGCCGCCGCTCGAAGACATTATCGGTTTTGATCACCCATAATTATTTGATCCATGCAAGACCCGAAGGGGAAGACGACATGGCGAGAAAGACTACCAAACGGACAGGCGAGCGACTCCGGCGCGACGATCCCGACCGCGAGACGCCAGACCGGCGCGCAAGCGAGCACATCCGACGCAACGCTGGCTCGCACAACGGCGGGAAGCACCGTGAACTCGGGACCGCGAGTTTCCAAAACCGTCGAGCAAGCGATCAGCGGTATGGTGCAGCAGAGCTCCGCTTTCATCGAGGAGCAGATTTGCGCGGGCCAGTTGGCCGCAGAGCGATTGCGCGACGGCATCACCAACTCCAAGCAGTTGAACGCGGACATCAACACGCTGGTCGAAAACCTTGTCGCTACCACCAAGGATGTCGGCGCCACCTGGCTCGACTTGATATCGATCATCATCCGCGCCATCGGCACACAACAGCCGAATGGAGGCGGCTCGAGCGGCGGCAACACGCCGCATACTCCGCCTGGTCCCGGCCCTACGGTCACGCGATCCGGCATGTCGGGCGGCACAACCACGACCAGCAGTATCACGCCCGCCGATGGTACCGTCTCGGGTGTCGCCCCTCGGATTGTCGTGAACGGGGCGAACGTCAAGAGTGTGGTACTCGACCTGCGTCCGCCATCCCTGCAATTCGTCCCCTTTGTGCAGCAGCTGACGGCCGGCGATCGGAACCGTTCGCTCGGCGCGAAGTCCGCCCGTTCGCTCAACGCGAAGTTCTCGATGAGTTCGGACTCGTCCGGCCTCGTTCTCACGGTCAATATTCCAAGCGACCAGCCTCCCGGCGTCTACACGGGCGCCGTGGTTGACAGCAGGACCAACGCAGCTGGAGGAACGCTCAGTGTCACGGTTGCGGGATAAGGTTCAAAGCCCCGAGCCATCCGCTTCGGACCAGAGCGGCATGTCTTTACTCATCGCCGATACGCTGAATGAGTACGGGTCGATCACGCGCGAAACGATGGCGGCCTATTTTCCCAGTGGTTACCCGGCGCGGCATCTATATGAACCGCTCGCCGACTACCCGCAACGTGTCGGCAAGATGATGCGGCCGAGCATCTGCATCGCGACCGCGCGCGCGTTCGGCGCGAGCAAGTCCGACGCCGTCCGGTCTGCCGCAGCGATTGAACTGCTGCACAACGCCATGCTCGTCCATGACGACATTCAGGACGGTAGCGAATTTCGGCGCGGCCGGCCCACGCTTCACATGCTGCATGGCGTGCCGCTTGCGATCAATGCCGGCGATGCATTGTTCCTTCTCAGTCTTCGGCCACTACTCGACAATGTCGGCATCTTCGGCAACCTGCTGGGTCTGCGTATGTTGCGCGAAATGGAGCAGGTCGCATGGTATTCTCTTGAGGGACAGGCGATCGAGCTCGGCTGGATCCGGGAAAACACCCTCGATCTGGAAGACACCGACTATCTCAACATGGTCTTGAGGAAGACCTGCTGGCTTTCGACCATCCATCCCTCCCGCATCGGCGCGTTGATCGGAAGCCGAGGCACTGTCAATCTCGATCCGCTCATCCGCTTCGGCTTCTATCTCGGGGCCGCTTTTCAAATTCAGGACGATCTACAAAACCTCGCGCCTACCCCGCGCTATGGCAAGGAAATGAACGGCGACGTGCTGGAAGGCAAGCGCAGTCTCCTTCTCATTCACGCCTATCGTCACGCTTCTCCCACCGAGCGGGCCAAACTAACCCGGCTGTTCCGCCGCCCGCGCGAAAAACGAAGCCGGGAGGATGTCGGCTTTGTGTTGTCACTGATCTCAGAGCGTGGGTCGATCGATTATGTGCGTCAGTTCGCCCACGCACTTGCGGGCGCCGCTTTGCATCAGTTCGATTCGATTTATGGAGATCTTCCGCCGTCCAGGGACAAGGAATTCATTCATGGTCTGGCGAGCTGGATATTTAACCGATGAGTTGAGGACGAGGCCTTTAAGGCAAGAACGGCAGTCTAGCTTGCTGGGGAAAAATCGATGCGCCGCCGTGTATTAATCTATGGGGCGACAGGCTATACCGGCCGGCTGATTGCCGAGCGATTGCGGTATGCGCGCGTTCACAGCGTCGTCGCCGGGCGAACACCCCAGCGGGTGCAAGCGGCGGCTGCCGAATTTAACGTCGCCGGGCGTGTGATGAAAGCCGATGAACCGAACGCCCTCGACGAGGCACTTGGCGATATAGACGTTCTGATCAATGCGGCGAGCCCCTTCGCGTTGACGGCGCCGGCGTTGATCGAGTCCTGTCTGCGCACGAAAACGCATTATCTCGACGTCACCGGCGAGCTCCCGGTATTTCGAACGGCCTTTCGCTATGACGAGGCCGCCCGGAAACGCGGCATCATGATCATGCCTGGTGCAGGCCTTGGCGTCGTGGCTTCCGATTGCCTGGCGATGCATGTGGCGGCCTTGGTGCCGAACGCGAAATATCTTCGGATGGCAGTGTTGCGCCCTGACTCGTTTTCACGGGGTACTTTTCGATCGGCGCTCGCGCTTGCCAATTCGCGTGTGACCATTCGAAGAAACGGGCGATTGATGTCGGTGCCCGTCGGGCAATTGCAGCGAACCTTCGACTTTGGCGATGGTGAAAAAGAAAGTGTCGCGGTCAGCTGGGCCGATGTCTTCACGGCCTATTATTCGACCGGCATCCGCAACATCGAAGCCTATTTCGAGGCGAGTTTTGCCTCGCGCGCGCTGTATCAGCTTGGCGCCGGCATCGCCGACACCATGCAGCTCGCGCCAGCCAGGACTTTGATCGACGCCGTCACCAGCGTTCTGCCGGAAGGTCCGCATGAGGTCCGACGGCGGACAGAGCGAAGCGTCCTGGTGTGCGAGGCGGAGGATTTTCTGGCGGCAGCGCAGATGTGTGCGTTTGACGACGCCGGATGGCTACAGTTTCACCGCAGAGGCAGCCACGGCGATCGCGCAACGCATCCTTCGAGGCGACTTCGTCTCAGGCTTTCAAACGCCTGCGAAGGTCTACGGCGCGGATCTGGTGCTCAACCTCGAGGGCACGGATCGCCAGGAGCTGCAGCCACGGTTTTCAGCTTACGGGAGGACGATGTCGTGATTTCATTTATTCAGCGCGATGATAATCCTGAGATTCCGCCGCCCTATAAATTTCCCGGCGTCACTATCATGAGCTTCCGGTTGCAAGCGGATATCGGGAAGCTCCAGGGCCTCTGCGACCAGTTGCTCAATATCGGATCGTTGGCGGACCGCGGCTTCGAGTATCGGGCTTTCACAGATTTCGTCGACATGGAGATCGTGACCTATCCAAAAATGATGTTCGACAAGCAACCCTATTCCAGTCGGGGATATGCCAGTCAGCAGGAATTCTATTTTCGGTTCTACGTCTGGAAATTCAATATGTTTGGCGGCCTACTGTTTCCGGAACCACTGCCGGAATTGTTTTTCCCGTTTATTTACGTGGACAATTCCTGGTCGATGATAAGCGGGCGCAATGTAATTGGCTTTCCAAAAGTCATGGCGCAATTTTCTCCCACACCGGTCCTTGGCGCCAATCCTTTCCAGATCAAGGTATCTGCGCTGGCGCTGGACAGCTATTCGCCGACAACCCAACTAATGTGGCACCCCATCGTCGAGATCAACCCCGCAACCAGCATCGCCCCCCAGCCCCTTGACGGACTTTGGCCATGGGTCGGACTTATAGCCAACGCTGCCGATCCAATTCTCGAAGAGATGCTTGAGACTTTTCTTTCGGCGCTTCCAAACACCTTCCAAACAGTTCAGTTGAAGCAATTCCACGACCTGCCGGCCGGCGCCTGCTTTCAGGCCGTGGTGAACACTCCCTTTACGCCTTCGAACTTTGGAGCGGTGAAGCAGTTGCCGCCCGTCTCAATTACGGTCCATGAATATGACAGCCTTAGAATACCAACCAGCCTTGGACTGCAAGCAAACACGCCCTTGCTTCCCCTGCTACAATACTCCGTATCGCTGGATATGCGCATGAGCAACGGGAGCAATCTTTTCATCAACGGCTGACTTCCACATTCCGGGTCGGCCCCAACCGCGACTTCCGGTTTAGATCTTAAGCGCACATCGGAGGGATCCTAAAATCGCCCCGGCAACTCGACCGGCAGCAACCGTGAAGCGGGCTTGCTCGATTGAGCGCTTGGCAGAATTGGACCAACGCTAACTTGAGTGCCGCGATCCCGGAATAGCTTACTGCCGATCGCGGACGTCCGAAACTCACACCACGACCTGAAGGATATTGAGTAGCGCGGGCCTTCTGGTCGCTCTGCATGACTTACGGCGTGGATCTCGGTGCCGAATTTTTCTGACGGCAGTATCGGAAAAGATGAGCAGATCGTGAGGGCCTGCAGTGTGGCGTAGCCGTCACAGTCACTCACGAAATAAAGTTCAAGTTCAAAAGTGGGCTGAACGAAACCATATTCGGCAGCTACGAAATATTCCCGAAACAGAAACCCGTCTACCCTCGCCGCGTGAGCGCCCGGACCCGTTGTTAGAGGACAGTTCTATGTTTCAGTTCGTCATTGTGGTTGTTGCTTTATCTAGTGCCAGCATTTTCTTTGCGCATGCAGTTGAAATCTTACCTGACTCAATAGAAAACGGGGGGCGATGCCCCCGCAACTCTTCTATCAGCGCGGCCTCAGCCGTCTTGCACGAGCGGCCAGCGACTGCCGGTTACCGTTTTGTGTGATCCTTCCCCCCGGTGGGCCCCTCCGAGCCGGATCGAGTGCAGAACTCCTCGTTGTCGCATGTGAGACTCGCTCACATTCAATGCGGGCACGTTCTTTGCTTTAAGTACCTTCGTGCGCCGTTTCACCAGCCCGGCAAATGTTTTTGGGAGTTAGTTATGAGGACTCAAGAAGGTGTTTCGGAGGATCACTTGCGGAAATTGATGTCAGAGATCGTGACCTTGCGAAAAAAACTCGAACAGGCAGAGAGTGATCGGGCAGTATCTCGAGTCGAAGTGGCGTCGGCTATCGTAGTCGCACAAGCCCGGCTTCAATCTCGGTCAGGTCGCTCTGGCTACCGACGTTGATACCGTCGCTTGCCTGAAGTTTTTTGCGGAGCATTTCCGGCGCTCGCGAAGCCCTTCAATCGCCTCGCGGTCTTTGAGACTTACATAGGCGTCGGCAATCAATTTTACAGAATCCGACAATTTAATTCTCACAATTCAGACGCAAAACCTATTATTCTGACTTTCGGTCGCGAGCGCAAATGGAAGAACTGAACCAGTCCAAGCAATTAAAAACTACCGCAGAAATGGAAGCGCTGATCCTTGCGGACATGCTGAACGTACACGGCTGCCCTCAGCGCGGGATCAATGTGACCGTCTACGGCATTCCTTGGAACGCGATGCTTATGTTCGGCACCGCAGCTGGTCCGGTCCGCAACAAGGCCGAATTGCAGGACTTCTTTCAAATCATCACGGAGCGCTTGCAGCGCTTATACGACGTCGCCTAACCATCAGCTTTCGTTGAGCCGTCGTCGCGAACGCCGATGCGCGGCGCGGATTGGATCATCGTTATCGGCTAGATGGATCCTGCGCTTGCGTTCTGACCGGCGCCGGGCGCATTGGTACCGGCCTTCGGGTCGAGTTAGCGACGGCTAGTGGTGAGGACCCTAATGTCCTGGGCCGCTGTTTCTGCTCGGAGGCCACTAGGTGGGCGACTTGCTCTTGGCTTTCCTTCAGCTGCACAGCGATGTTCGCCATGACCTCTTGGCTAACCTTAAGCTGCTCTGCAAGGTTGCCGTTATCACGAGATATTTGGGCCTGCGACACCCTGAGATCGTCCACGAGGTCTGCATTTTGACGGGCTATTTGCTGCGTTGCTTTAAGACGTTCGATTAGCTCGGCATTATCGTGAACCATTTGCGATTGCGCAGCTTCGATCTGACGGATCCCCTGCTCAACATTCGCAAGCTCGCGCACTATCATCTGGATCTGCTGTGTCAGCTCGGGGGCAACTGGAGCGGCTGTTGGAGATGTTAGCACGGGCTGAAGCTTGCCCTCAGCCTGACTTTCGGGCGCCGCTACGCTGGTTTGGGCCACCTGCTCTGCATTGTGTGTCGCGGGCTGCATCGGCGACCCCTCCTTTTTCGACACCGATGAAGTTGAAATAGGCTCCGTTTCGCCTTGGCTGGGCTGCCAGGATACCAAGGCAACACCAAGACACGCCAACGCTAGTAGGCCAACAAAAATTCGCGACATGCCCCTGCTGCTTAAGGACTTTTCGACCATCTTAGCAACGCGCACGTAAGAAAAATCGCGTGGATCACTTTTCGCCTCTTGCAATTCATCAAACTGCACGCGTTTATCGATTGCATGCCCTATCAGTCTGTGAGCCTCGGCGATTGCGGCGAGCGCTTCGTCGCGCGAATTGCTTTCTTGCGGGAGGGCCGTGGTACGCATTTACATTTCCCCTAACACGTTTTCCGGCAAAAATGGCGCAGTTCATCTGGTATCCGAAGAGCGCCCGCACATTGAGTTTAAATTGGACCAAAAACATGGCGGCAGGCTATTAAAATGACCTCTATCTGCAGTACGACAGCGAGCCAAAGAGAGGATAGCGTAGCACTTGACAAGCGTGGCTCGTTCGCGAGTTTACGATCAGCTACCAAAGCGTCGCGGAACGACAAGGGCCATAAGCAGTCTTTACTCGTTCGCTGCTGCCGGCTCCTTCGGCATTCTAAGCCAGCTTCGCACGCAGAGTTTGAAACGTCTGTTCGAGGTCTTCATACAGGGGCGCAATATCTGCTTCGCGCACGTTGAGCCACGCAATCACCTCGACCGGAATTGCTCGCTTCAAGCCGCGTTCCCAAAGCTCGACATAGACGTTCAGCTTCTGGAATAATGCGCACGTGTTCTCCTCGGCAAGCCATATCTTTTCTTGAAAGATTTGCAGCATAATCTTGCAGCGGGGTAGCACCTCGTTTTTCCATTGCTCGTCTTTGTCGCGCGCGAGGGCCAGCAAAACAATTGAACGCTCCGCGTTCAACCGATGCAGTGCCTCTCGACCGCCACGTTCCTCTGCTTCATGACATAATTCGTCCCACGCGCGCTCAGCCGCCTGCCTTCGCACTTCGCACAACGCTCTGACTTGTCTTAAAAGAGCGACGAGCGGCGAATAAAATTCCTGAACCTGCTTCTCTATAAAAGCGCGCTTCCGTCGCCGTTGCTCACGCCAAGTGGATAGCCACACCCAAAAAAAAGCCCCGCTAACAGCGGAAATTACCGACGGGATGACAATCGCGAAAATCAACATTTCGCCTTCTGTTAAACTGCAAGCGCAAAACCTAGTTCAAGCGCGAGCGTTGTGTCAATCGACAACCTTAAGAAGAGTTTTGCATTTCAATGCGCTTCTTAAAGCGATGCATTTTCCCCAACGGCAACAAGTTCACGAGTATCCGCCTCCGAACGCGAGCTAACCTGATCGAGTTTCGGTGGAATCAAAATCCGGCTACTTCATCAATGATTTCAACGAATTTTCTGAAGAAAAATCAGATTCTGTCCCTCGATTAATCAATAGGTTAAAGGCGCATTCAGAATGGACGCGCCCCGTTTAGCCTGCACCTTGCTAGGTTCAAATCGAGGATACGCAACCATCTCAAGTTGCTATTCGAGGCGGCGGCTTGATGCTCACACCAATACGTCCGGTGCCGCTTTACCCTCGTGAAACGCGGTGCACTGATCCGATTTGGTTCGAATTATTGGGGTGATACATCCCGTTGGCGCAAAATGCTCACCCTGCGCCGGGGTCGTTGCCGTTCAGAAACTTCGTGACAACCTCGATCTGGTCGTCCGCGATCAGGGCTGGCGCATGACCGCAGCCCTGAACGGTATGGACACTCACATTGCCATTCCGACGCATCATGTCCTTGAGAACGCCTTCAGGGAGCAAATCGGATTGTTGCCCGCGCACGACCAGAATGGGGACGTCGATTGCATCCCAGTATTTCCAGAGGTCTACGCTGTAATGCCAGGGGTTCCGAAAAGCATGGGCAATGTTCGGATCGCAAAGCGATCTAAAGCAGCGTCCCTCCGCGCTCCATGCAACGCTGTGCATTGTCAAATGCCGCCAGTGCGCATCTTCCAGCTGCCCGAAAGGCTTCAGAACCCGTCGGAAATAGGCTTCGGCTTGTTCGATCGTCTCAAACGACTTTGGAGCATCGTTGAGATTCGCACCGAGGCGCAGCAATCCGGCCCAGGGCAGGTACGGCCCGATATCGTTGACGACGATGCGACGGATCGGACTGCCCGGAAGCGCCGCCAAAACCATTCCGATCAACCCGCCCAAGGAGGTTCCGATCCAGTCGACCTCGGTTGCATCAAGTGCGGCCATCAATACGGTCATGTCGCTGCAATACTGAGGCAAGACGTAATCGCTGCTGTCCTGCAGCCGTTCGCTCTGTCCCCTCCCCGGCAGATCCGGACAAATGGCCCGACGCCCTGCCGCAGCGAGCGCCGCAGCGAGGTGATCGAAGTCCCGGCCGTTTCTGGTCAGTCCGTGGACGCAGAGCACCGGCCGAACAGCGGATGATGGACCCCAGTCGGTGAATGCGATGCGATGAAAGCTCCGCCGGGTCAACCCACGCACCGATCCAGTCCGGTCTGGAGTCATCTGTCGTCCTTCAGACCGATCTGCGGATGCCCTCAAAGCTCCGCGCAATTCAGGGGATTTCAACTCCATTTGCTTATTCGATTACAAACCGGTGTGCATCGGCGGACGTTTCAAAAATATGCGGAGCAACGTCGCGGCGAGACAAGGCATCGCCGAGCTTGAGGCGCATGAATGCACTGGTGGTATAGCGTGAAACATGATCGTAGCAGGTTCGCTCGACGTCGGCGGCCATGGAAAACCACTTGTCCGCCATGTGGGAGGCGATATCCGAAGAATCGTAGTTGATAACAGCGGAAAACCGGCGTCCGACGCGATTAAAAATTTCGAGTATGGCGGTCCGGATAGCTTCGACGTCGGCCTCGGTATGGACACGATATCCGTCGAGACCGAGAAAGAGCGTGTTGCGATCCGCATCGTACGATAACCGCTCCGCCAATGGACGGTTGAGAAGCCTGTCATCCAGCTGCATCAGCGCTTCGCCGAAGATTGACGCATCCATGGCTTTCGGCGAGCGGATGACGGGCCGAAAACCCATCAGCG
>CAVVZW010000014.1:0-12490 GCA_963752265.1 uncultured Alphaproteobacteria bacterium | reverse complement strand
AGCAAAGTGCATTACGACAGCGCGATTGCCTCGCTCTCGGTGATCCTGGGTACAGACGCCTCGGGCTTTGACCCCGACGGCCAGTTGCCGCCGATCCCCGAGACGAACGCCAGCAAGAGCGGCCGCGAGAGAATGGTCAACTTGGCCGCGCGTGAAAAACTCACGGTACGTCAGCTTGCGCAACGCGTCGGCGGCTATGGCGGATTGTCGTTTGTCGGCACGCCGCAGTCGATTGCCGACCAGATGGAAGAATGGCTGACAAGTTTCGGCAGCGACGGCTTCAACATCATGTTCCCGTTCCTGCCCGCCGGGCTCGATGATTTCGTCGACAAAGTGGTGCCGGAACTGCAGAAACGCGGGATCTTCCGCCGGGAATATGAGGGACGTACCTTGCGTGAAAATCTCGGCCTGCCGCGGCCGAAAAACCGCTTCTTTGATAGTTAAATGGCCGGATTCGGGGCCGTTTTAGACCGCAAAACCTTGACTTTGGACGGTTTGGAGATAGGTTGCGCGGCGAACGCGCCCCCTTTGGGCTGGCGCCCTGTCCAGACATCAAAAGGTTTTTGCCATGGCCAAAGCGGTCACTATCAAGGTCAAGCTCGTTTCTTCGGCTGACACCGGTTTCTATTACGTCGCCAAGAAGAACTCGCGCACCATGACCGACAAGCTCGTGAAGAAGAAATACGACCCGGTCGCGCGCAAGCACGTCGAGTTCAAGGAATCCAAGATCAAGTAAGTTTCGCGCATGATAGACGTCAACGGGCCCCTCGCGGGCCCGTTTTTGTTTAGGCCGTTTTGAGCATCGGCGGCGCGGCTGGCCTGATCAGCGCGAATGCGACCTGGATGATGCCGCCGGCTAGTCCCAGCGCGACGCCGATCCGCCAGGCCATGGTGTAGGAGCCGAGCGAATCGTAGAGCAGCCCGCCGCCGAAAGCGCCGAGGAAGCTGCCGAGCTGATGGCTCATGAAAGCGAGTCCCTGGATCATCGCCTGCCATTTCAGGCCAAACATCTCGGCGACCGCACCTGCCACCAGCGGGCCGACCCCCATCCACAGGAACCCCATGATCGCGCCGAACAGCAGTGTAGAGGCTGGTGTCGGCGGCAGCGTGAAGTACCAGGCCAGCGCAATGGAGCGGAAAATATAGATTCCGCCGAGCAGCGCGAGCTTGTTCCAGCGCTGGCCGGCCCAGCCGAAGAAAATGCTGCCGAGCACGTTGAAGCCACCGATCATGCCGAGCGTCTGCGCGCTCAGCATCGGGTCCAGGCCGCAGATCGCAAGATACGACGGCAGATGCGTCGTCAGGAAGACGAGCTGCATGCCGCAAACGAAATAGGCGCAGGTCATCACCACGAATGAGGCATTGCCGAAAGCGAGTTTGACAGCGGTCCCGGCAGAACTGTCGCCGATATCGTCGCCCGATGGCTTAGGCAGCGGAACGGCGTCTACACGGCCGGCGAACCAGGCCGCCGGTATCATCGCGATCGCCAATATGACAAAGCCGGCCAGCCCCACCCGCCAGCCATAGCCGGCGCTGAGCATTTGTCCGATCGGTGCCGACAGCAGCGCGCCAAGCGATCCAGCACCGGAAACAAGGCCCAGCACAGTCGAGCGCACCGTCGCGGGCACCGCGCGTGCCGCCACCGACATCGCAATCGACGCGGCGGTGCAGGCAAGCGACATGCCGATCAGCACCCCTCCACCGATCATGATGCTGACGAGGCCATGCGCGGTCGTCATCAGCACGAGGCCGGCGATATAGAAAGCCGCGCCGGTCACCATGATTGCACGGAAGCCGAAGCGTACCGTCAGCGCACCCGCCAGCGGCTGCAAGAAACCCCAGGCGAGATTTTGAACGGCGATGGCCAGCGTGAAATCAGAAACGGATATGCCGATGTCATGCGTCAAGGGCTGCATGAAGATGCCGAGCGACTGCCGCAACCCCATGCTCAGCGTCAGCATGATCGAGGCGCCGATCAGGATCGGAAGCGTGGGGCGCAAGACTTGCAACAAAGGCTTAGCCGTTGGCATCGTGCTTGTTCTCCCTCTCCGGCATGGACGAAATGTCCAATTTCCGCGACCTGAAATAAGTACACAGGTCTGTGTAATTAGGCTATAAGGGAGTTCGCCTGTCAAGTTCGAAGGACCTTACGCATTCGCATGGCAAACCCGCCCGCCAAGCCGACCATGAAAGAGCGGATTCTGGATACCGCCGACCGGCTGTTCTATCTCGAAGGTATCAGGGCCATCGGCGTCGATACCATCGCGGCCGAAATCGGCATCAGCAAGCGCACGCTGTACAACCATTTCCCGTCAAAGGACGCGCTGATATCGGCCTATCTGGAGCGGCGCTTTCTGCAACATACGCTGCCAGGCAAGCGATCCGAAAAGTCGCCGGTCGAGCAGATTCTCGGCACCTTCGATTCGCTGGAGCGGCGTTTCTCGGCCAAGGATTTTCGCGGCTGCCCCTTCGTCAATGCGGTCGCTGAACTCGGCGCGGACGCCCAACCGGTGCGCAAGATCGCCATCGCCTTCAAGGAGAGCCGTCGCCTCTGGTTCCGCGACCTTCTGGTTCAGCTCGGAGTGAGCAGCGCGGAGGCGCTGGCGACCCAGCTTGTGCTGCTCGTCGACGGCTCGATCGCGCAGGATCTGGTGCGCGACGATCCCGCCATGGCGCGGGCTGCGAAGGAGGCTGCAAAAGTGCTTCTGGCAAGCGCCGGCGTCAGGATTGACGAACCCAAACCGGCGCAAGAGAAGAAGAAGTAGCGCGCACTTGATTACGCGGCGTTCGCTACCACGCGGTTGCGGCCGTCATGCTTGGCGCGATAGAGCGCATTGTCAGCACGCTTGAGCACGTCAGCGACCGCCTCTCCCTTCCGCTCCAGGGTCGAGAGCCCGATCGAGATCGTGACATCGATGCGTTTTTCGCCCTTGTTGACGGCAAAGGGCTCACCTGCGATTGAACGCCGCAGGCGTTCAGCAACCATGCCCGCCACGTGCAGGTCGGTTTCCGGCATCACGATCACGAATTCCTCGCCGCCGTAGCGGCAGGCGAGATCGATGCCGCGGATCGATTTGCGCACGCGCACCGCGAACTCGCGCAGCACGTCGTCGCCCGCGTCGTGGCCGTAATTGTCGTTGATCGATTTGAAGAAATCGATGTCGAGCATCATTAGCGCCAGCGGCTTGCCGCGGCTGGAGGCCTGCTCGGCCAGCGTCGCCAGATGGCTTTCCATGTAGCGGCGGTTGTGCAGGCCGGTCAAAGCGTCGGTAATCGCGGCCTCGATCGAATTCTGCACATTGTCGCGCAGCTGATCGGTATAGCGGCGTTTGCGGATCTGGGTGCGGGCACGCGCCAACAGTTCGTTCTTGTCGACGGGACGCAGCAGGTAGTCGTTGACGCCGATTTCAAGCCCGCGCAGCAGCCGCGTGTTGCTGTCGGCCTCCGCGATCGCCAGGATCGGCACATGGCGGGTCCGCTCCAGCGAGCGCGCCTGGCTGCATAGCCGCAGACCGTCGAAATTATCAAGACCGAGCGACACGATCAGAAGGTCGTAATCGCCTTCGGCGGCATGGAACAACGCCTCGGACGGGTTGGATTCGACATCGACCGTGTGTTCGGTGCTCAGGACCGGCGCCAGCCGCTCATAAGACGACGGCCGATCATCGACCAGAAGAATGCGGCCGCCTTTGCCGGTATCGACAACCGCGCTGCGCTCCGGCGCCTGTACGCCGATTTCGAGCGAGGTAATGGCGCGCATCCGCAATTCGTCGGTCATCATCTTGAGGCGTGTCAGCGAGCGCACCCGCGCGATCAAGACGATATCCGATACCGGTTTGGTCAGGAAATCGTCGGCCCCGGCCTCCAGCCCGCGCACCCGATCCGCCGGGCTGTCGAGCGCCGTCACCATGACGACCGGAATGAAATGCGTGGCCGGGTTCGATTTCAGCCTGCGGCAGACTTCGAAGCCGTCCATATCCGGCATCATGACGTCGAGCAGGATGATGTCACAATCGGCGCGGGCGCAGATCGCCAGCGCTTCGGCGCCGCTCGATGCGGTGAGCACATCGAAATATTCGGCCGACAAACGCGCTTCCAACAGTTTGACGTTGGCGGGAACATCGTCGACGACAAGAATACGCGCTGACATCTGCTACTCTCCTATCCGATGAATCGTCGGACGGTCTCGATGAATTTGCCGACCGAAATCGGCTTGGACAGATATGCTTCGCACCCGCCCTCGCGGATGCGCTCCTCGTCACCCTTCATCGCGAACGCGGTGACCGCGACGACCGGAATCGAACGCAATTCCGGATCGTCCTTGATCCATCGCGTGACTTCGAGACCGGAAACCTGCGGAAGCTGGATATCCATCAGGATCAGATCGGGACGAAGTTTGCGCACGAGATCGAGCGCCTCGAAACCGTTGCTGGTGCCGGAAGTCTGATAGCCATGCGCTTCAAGCAGATCGCGAAAGAGCTTCATATTGAGCTCGTTGTCTTCCACAATCAGGACGGTTTTTGCCATCCCGCCCCTCCACTGCCGGCGACGCAGATCTCGAAAGCGAAGCCCCCAAGGCTGCTCAGCCCATCAAAAAGTGAAATCAAACTAGCGCCAGTTTCGCTCTAACACGTTAAGCCGAGGCGCCACTTCCAACACGTGGTTGCCAGTTGCTTGAACACATTCGGTAAACTCGGGCATGATCGTTTAGAAAATAGAGACCATAAGTTACGGAAAGGCAAATTGGCCCCTTGAGAAAACCGTCGCAAAATCCTCGAGAAGTAGCTGAAATCGTTGCGGTTCAGGCGCTTTCCTTTGTCGCGGGTGACCCTGAACGGCTGGGGGCGTTCCTGGCCGAAAGCGGCATTGGGCCCGAAACGCTGCGCGGCGCCGCCGCCGATCCCCAATTCCTGGCCCACGTCCTCGATTTCGTCATGCGCGACGACGCGACCGTGAAAGCATTTGCCGACGTCTCCAAGCTGCATCCGACCAACATCGCCGCGGCCCATCAGGCGTTGAACGATCGGGATCTGGAGCGCGACGTGCCGTGACGTCTCCTGCACCAGCGGTCGCAGACGGTCCGACCTGCTTCTGCCGGGATTGTCTCCACGATCTTGAATTCAGAGCGAGGCGATGCGGCGATTGCGGCTCACCGCGTCTCGTACGTCACCGCACTCTGTCTTCGCTCACCTTCGCCCATATCGATTGCGATGCGTTCTATGCCACCGTCGAGAAGCGCGACAATCCGGAACTCGCTGACAAACCCGTCATTATCGGCGGCGGCAAACGCGGCGTGGTCTCGGCCGCCTGCTACATCTCGCGCACCTTCGGCGTCCGCTCGGCGATGCCGATGTTCAAGGCCTTGGCGCTTTGCCCGTCCGCGATCGTGATCCGGCCCGACATGGCCAAATATGTCAGGGTCGGCCGCGAAGTGCGCCGCGCGATGCAGGCGCTCACCCCGCTGGTCGAGCCATTGTCCATCGATGAAGCATTTCTCGATCTATCAGGCACCCAGCGCGTTCACGGCATGATTCCGGCCAAGGTACTGGCGCGCTTTGCCCAACAGATCGAACGCGATGTCGGCGTCACCGTTTCGGTCGGCCTGTCCTGCAACAAGTTCCTCGCCAAGATCGCCTCCGACCTCGACAAACCGCGCGGCTTTGCTGCGCTGGATCAGGATGAAGCGCGGACGATGCTGGCCGAGAAGCCAGTCAACTTCATTTTCGGTGTTGGACCGGCCACGCAGGAGCGGTTGATCCAGCGCGGCTTTCGCCTGATCGGAGATCTGCAACGTGCCGACGAGACCGAACTGATGAAGCAATTCGGCGGCGAAGGACAAAGGCTGTGGCGGCTGGCGCGCGGCATCGACGATCGGCGCGTGGTGGCCGATCGCGGCGCAAAAACGATTTCCAGCGAAACCACGTTTGAGACCGACATCGGCGATTTCGCGACCCTCGAAAAGCTGTTGTGGCGATTGTCAGAGAAGGTCTCAAGCAGGCTCAAAAGCAGCGAACTGGCGGGGTCGACTATCACGCTGAAGCTGAAGACAGCCGATTTCAAGCAGCGAACCCGCTCGCAGTCCATTCACGCCCCGACCCAGCTCGCGGCCAAGATTTTCGCGATCTCGCGGGAAATGCTCGCCAAGGAAATCGACGGCACGGCGTTTCGGCTGATGGGCACCGGCGTCAGTGCGCTTCGCTCGGGTCACGAGGCCCATGACACCGACATGCTCGACCGCCGCTCCGCGGATGCCGAGCGCGCTATCGACGGCCTTCGCAAGAAATTCGGCAACGCCGCCGTAATCAGGGGGATTGCCTATGAGGGGCCGGAAAAGGCTGAATAGAAGGCATTCAATCAGTCGTCATTGCCAGGCTCGACCCGGCAATCCATCTGCTCCAAGAAATTTATCCGAGATGATGGATGCGCGGGTCAAGCCCGCGCATGACTTTCGGGACGCGATGCGCCCCGACGGTCACTTACAAGGCTTGGAATCCTTGACGTTGAATTTCCCGAGCGAGCCGGAAATCACGAAGTCGTTGTAGTCGAGCACCAGCGCCCGTGACACGCCATTTTCAAACAGCTCGAACGACATCGCGTAAAGCGGCGTCTGTTCGCCCTCCTCGGGTTTGGCGTCGCGTTCAAAATAACTGACGGTGACGGGCCAACGGATCGCCGACTTCATCACGTCGTTTTCGGTCGAGGGATCGGGTGAGCCTATCGTCCGGTCGCCCCGGATCGGCTGCCCGATCACCGCAAGTGTGTTGAAGACCTTTTCGCCGTCATCCGTGCCATCATAAACGGATCGTTCGAGGATGGGTTTACCTTCCTTGGCGGCGGCGATGATGTCCTGGATCAGCTGGGTCGGAAACACGGTCGAGCCGTCAAGGTTGAAGGTCTTGGTCTGCGGCTGCTTCAGCTTGACCGTAATATGGTCGCCGACCCGTTCGGCGATCCCGTCCACCGGGCTGGTATCGACATCGTTCATCCGTGAATTGATCTTGAACCGATAGGTTTTGCCAGCCGCGTCCTCCCAGGACGTCGAGCGAAGATCCGACAATGTGACCTTGTCCTCACCGTTGTCCATCTCGGACACCTGGCGGAATTCGGAGGTGTAGCCCTCGCAGGCGCTGCCAGTGAAGCTGTAGAGAATGCGGCCTCGCGCGCTGCTGATCGAATTTGACCCGCGCGATTTCAGCAGGGACAGTTCGTAAAGCGCCTGATGGGAAAGAAATGCGCCGTTTGCCGCGGCCCCGGCTTTTCCGGCTGTCATCGCCGCGATGGCAGACATCGCGAGCGCCAGCGGCAACGATTTGACGCTGCGAGTAAACATCCGGGCCATGTCTTCAAATCCCTTGAGAGCTCTTCGAGAAGCGGCTGTGCGTTCAAGCCTAGCATGATCCGGGGAAACCGAAGCCCCGGTCCCGCGCGACAACCGCAAAGCCGTATTTGCGCTGGAAACCAAACTCAGCAGGTTTTCTCCAGATTATTCATCGCCTCATTGCGCCGCAACTGCGGCCAAAAGGCGGAAAAACACAACTGACGGCCGCTTTGCCATGTTTTTTGGCATCTCGCGACCGTCTCCCCCTCGCTTGCAAGGAGCCGCACGATGCGCGAAACAAACTAGCTGGCAAATACCAAGTGGGGACGAAAAATGGCGGGCACGGTCGAACAGAAACTGGCGTCACAGGGCATCACTCTGCATGAACCGCCAAATCCGGTGGCGAATTATGTACCCTTCGTGCGCAGCGGAAACTTGCTGTTTGTTTCCGGCCAGGTTTGCCTCGGCGCCGATGGCAGGCTGATCGCCAAGGGCAAGCTCGGCGCCGGCGTGACCATAGAACAAGGCAATGCGGCTGCGCGTGGCTGCGCCATCAACCTTCTGGCGCAGGTCAAGGCCGCGCTCGGCGATCTCGACAAGGTCGCGCGCGTCGTCCGTCTCGGTGGTTTTGTCAATTCCGCGCCTGACTTCCTTGATGGCCCGAAAGTGCTCAATGGCGCTTCCGATCTCATGGTCGCCGTCTTTGGCGACAAGGGCCGCCACGCCCGCACCACGGTCGGTGTCGCGTCGCTGCCGGCCGACGCCGCCGTTGAGGTCGAAGGAGTATTCGAGGTTTCTTAAACGGGCAGGTCTTGAAGATGCGCGCCCCCGACTGGCTGACGGCGCGGCCGGTGGCCCATCGCGGCCTGCATGATCGCGCCCGCGGCATCATTGAAAACATGCCGGGCGCGGCCCTTGCCGCCATCGACGGCAATTTCGCGATCGAATGCGATATCCAGCTCACCGCCGATGGCGAAGCCATGGTGTATCATGATGACGAACTCGGCCGCCTCACCGAGGGCACAGGCGCCCTGCTCGGCCTGACCTCGACGGCCCTGAGAGAGGTGCGTTTCAAGGACACGCCTGAGCGGATGATGTCGCTGGCCGACCTCTGCATCCTGGTCAGGGGGCGTGTTCCCATCATCGTCGAGGTGAAAAGCCATTTCGACGGCGACCGCCGGCTCGTGAAACGCATGGCGGAAGTGCTTGCCTCCTATTCGGGGCCCGTCGCCGGGATGTCGTTCGATCCGGACCAGTTGATGGCCCTTCGGGAAATGATACCGCAGCGGCCCCGCGGCATCGTCGCGCAAACCGACTACACTGAGGCCGATTGGCCGGAGGCGAACCCAATTCAGCGCGCGGGTATGCGGCACCTGAAGCACGCCTTACGCACCCGGCCGCATTTTGTCGCCTATTGGGTCAATGACCTGCCGGCGCCGGCCCCCTGGATCGCCCGACATATCTTCAGGCTCCCGCTCCTGACCTGGACGGTACGAACAGTCGAACAGCGGACACTCGCGCGCCAATATGCCGATCAAATGATCTTTGAGGGGTTCCGGCCCTGATCACTAAAGCGCGATGAGATTTGGTTGAATCATCATCGCGCTTAGGCTGTTGTTGGAGCATGATCTTTTTCGGAAATCCGCTACACACGTTTCCGGATCATGCTCAAGACCTTGAACTCTGCGCCGCCCTGCACGATCTTAGCGTTGAAGCGGCCTCAAGCATTCATGGATTCTTCCGAAATTACTCTCGAAGCGGTCTCCTCCATCAGCCAGATTGCGGCTGAGGAGTGGAATGCGTGCGCCAATCCGCCTGTTGCGGCCGATGGCTCTGGAGACGTCTTCAAAAACCCGTACAACCCCTTCGTTTCGCACGCCTTTTTCTCTGCGCTCGAAGCGTCCGGATCGGCGACAGCCCGCACCGGCTGGGGCCCGCGGCACTTGCTCGCCCGCCGCGACGGCGTCATCGCCGGTATCGTGCCCTGCTACTTGAAATCGCATTCGCAGGGCGAATACGTGTTCGACCGCGGCTGGGCAGATGCCTACGAGCGCGCGGGCGGCAACTATTATCCGAAGCTGCAGGCGTCGGTTCCGTTTACCCCGGCGACCGGCCCTCGCCTCCTCGTACGTAACGACGTGGATCAGGACGAAATCCGAAACGCGCTGGCAAGGGGCCTCGTCGGGCTGAGCCAGGCAACGGAAGCCTCCTCCGTGCACGTCACCTTCGCGCCCGAGGCCGAATGGAAATTTTTAGGCAGCCAAGGTTTCCTGCAACGGACCGATCAGCAATTTCATTGGCACAACCAGGATTACCGCTGCTTCGACGACTTCCTCGCGACGCTGAATTCGCGTCACCGCAAGGCGATCAAGCGGGAGCGGCGTGAGGCCGTCGCCAACGACATCACCATCCACGCGCTCAACGGCAGCGACATTACCGAGGAAGCCTGGGACGCGTTCTTCGCGTTCTATATGGAGACCGGCTCGCGCAAATGGGGCCGGCCCTATCTCACGCGATCGTTTTTTTCGCTGATCGGCGAGACCATGGCCAACGACGTGCTGCTGGTCATGGCACGGCGCAACAACCGCTGGATCGCCGGCGCCATCAACTTCATCGGTACCGAGGCGCTGTTCGGCCGCAACTGGGGCGCGATCGAGCATCACCCCTTCCTGCATTTCGAGGTCTGCTATTATCAGGCGATCGAGTATGCGATCACGCGGGGTTTGAAAACGGTTGAAGCCGGCGCGCAAGGCGAGCACAAGATCGCCCGCGGGTACTTGCCGCAAACCACGTACTCGGCGCATTTCATTGCCGATCCAGGCCTGCGTCACGCCATAAAAGACTACCTCAAGCGCGAGCGCGCCTATGTGGCCGAGATGGGCCGCGAACTCACCGGCGCCGGACCGTTTCGTAAAGACAACGGCATTCCGGACAACGATTAGGTCAGGAGCCTTCCATGCCCGCTTACGATCCCAACAATCCTTTCGCCAAAATCCTGCGCGGCGAATTTCCTTGCTACAAGGTGCATGAGGACGACCACACGCTCGCCTTTCTCGACATCATGCCGCGCTGTCCGGGCCATACGTTGGTGATCCCGAAAGCGCCCGCCCGCAACATCCTGGATATTACGCCTGACGATTTCGCCCATGTCGCGCGCGTCGGACAAAAGATCGCGCGCGCCGCGATGACCGCTTTCAATGCTCAGGGCATCACCGTGCAGCAATTCTCGGAACCAGCCGGAGGCCAGGTGGTGTTTCACCTGCACATGCATGTGATGCCGCGCCATGACGGCATCGCGCTGTTGCCACCGGCGAGCCGCAAGGAAGACGGCAACGTGCTGGAAGCAAACGCGGCGAAACTGATCGCCGCGTTGAAGGGGTAAAGTCCATCCCCGCAGGCCTCAAAGCCAAGTCAAGCAACCCAGCTCAAGCGAGTGCCTTGGCAAGGAAATCCGTGGGGAAACCCGTCGCGCGGACAACATCGATCTCAGCGCGGAGCGTCGCCCGCATCGCCGGATGCATCGTTACCTCGTCAAACAACTTCGCCAGCTTTGGATATTGCTGACGATGAAGGTCGAAGCCTGCATATTGATGCACAATCAGATTTGACACGACAGAGATGTCGGCGATCGAAATTTGGTCTCCTACGAGGAACTTTCCGTGAAGCGCGCTGTCGAGATAGCCGAAAATTTCCGGGAGCTTCTTGCTCAAAGCCTCGTCGACTACTGTCTGATTGGTCGGCCGGCCCTCGATCTTCGGATGCACAAACGTTTCGTGCAATAACGTTCGCACGAGGTCACGAAACAACACCTCCGTCGCATATGCCTCGAACGAAATGGCCCTCGCATAGTCGCGCGCGTCGGCCGGATAAAGCGCAGGCTTCGGGTAGGCCCGCTCAAGGTAGACGCAGACCGCGCTGGAATCGCTCGTCTTGAAGCCATCATCGGTCAGCGCGGGAATGCGCCGGCTTGGGCTGAAATCAGACCAATTTTCCGGCGGATTGCCGGGAATCACTGGGACCACCGGCACGACGTCAAATTTGAGGCCCTTGTAGTGAGCGGTGAAAATCGCCTTGCGCGTATGCACGGAGAACTGAACGCCGTAGATCGTTATCATTGCCTTCTCTTCCTTCTTTGCTGCTCTGAATACTGGACGTACTTCCCCAGCGCCCGCGCAGCGCGGGCGGCTAGCAACCGTGTCATCATGGTTTCTTTCGCTTGCGTCAGCCTATCTGGCGCACGGGAAACTGGATCTCGATCGTCGCGTCATCCGAGTCCGGACGTTCAAACGGCGGGCGCAGGAAGACTTCCCTGCACGGGCCGGTTATCTCGTATCTGTTGTCTTCCATCCACGCGGCGAGCGCGCCGAACCCAAGATGGCTGTCGCTTACCGGTCCATTCCTCACCAGCGACGCCAGACACTCGACACGAGGAAGGTCATTCCGCGTCAACTCAACGTTACCCGGCAGCGAGATTGGCTTGCTCCAATCGTCGAGCAGGGCAAACCCGATCTCAAGGTCGATGTCCTCCTCGTCGAATTCGGAGTGACCGACGACCACCAATGAACTGCGAACGCGATCCGGAATGCGCCGCATCCCCGAGCGGACAACCTCTTTCACGATCATCACCGCATCGGAAAAGGTTTCGAAACTGCCCCGAAATGCGAGATACGGTTGCGCGTCGGCCGATTTAAGCACGACGTCGTATGCCTCCGCCTCACGATTCTGGTCGAGCAATTTGAGCCGCGATTCCACATTCCTCAGACGGCGAGCCTCCTCGTTCAGGCTCTGCTCCAGTTCCGCCTTCCGCAGCAGGAACATCCCCATGATTTCCTGGCTTGAGATATTGTTGTCGAACAGCCGGCCGATCTGATCCAGAGAAAGTCCCAACGCTTTAAGAGCCAATAAACGGTTGAGACGGCCAAGCTGCTCCGCGGCGTAGTAGCGGTAGCCGGTAATTAAATCGACCTTCGTTGGGCTCAGCAACCCAATCGCGTCGTAGTGCCGGAGCTGACGGATCGACACACGCCCGAGCTTCGCAAAATCACCAATCTTGAACATCTTCTCTCATCTCCGTCCCAACCTTTTCGGGTATGACACTATGTGAAAGTCAAGAGGAAAAGCGGGGCCCGTCATCGGGCGCGCATTCGCGCGACCCGCCGGCTCGCAACTGTG
>CAVVZW010000013.1:0-51293 GCA_963752265.1 uncultured Alphaproteobacteria bacterium | reverse complement strand
CTATACCTTGGCATAGTTCCAGCCTCGACACTATCGTGCAAGGTTTGCAGCAGTGGGGGATGCGGATGATGGCGAGACCGTCCGGGTTTCGACGCTTTTTCTGTCTTGCGATGATCGTCACCTCGATGTTCGGCGGACGAGTGCTGGCGGCCGAGCCGTTGCGGCTGGTGACGTTTTCCTTGCCGCCCTTCATGGATCTGAACGACGAAAAAGCCCCTGGATTTAGCGTCGAGGTACTGAGGCAGGTCTTTGCTGTCATGGGCCAACAGGGGTCTTTTGAAGAACTCCCGTTTTCTCGCAGTTGGGCGATGGTTGCCGGTGGCGAGCGCGACGGAATTTTCGGCGTGGTCCGGACCGGCGAGCGAGAGCGGATCTGCTCCTTTCCGGAGGAGCCGCTGACGCGGGAGCGGTGGGTCTTCTTCATACGAACAGCCGACGCCGGGAGGCTGACGTTTTCCTCGTACGACGATCTCATCGGACATGACATCGCGATGCCCGGACCACTCCCCGGGGTGTACATGTCGGCGGACTTACGGAAGTTCTTGCAGGACCATCACGGCAACATCATCGACACGGCGGACCCCTCTATGGTCTTCAGCATGCTGGCATCCGGCCGCGTCGACTACGCGATCGTGAACCTTGCCGTCGGAAAGCGGGAGATCGCCGTGATGGGATTGTCCGGCAAGATCGAGCCGATATTGTCACGCAGCGCGATGGAAGACAGTTATCGCGTTTGTTTCAGCAAGACGCGCGTTGATCCGGCTTTCGTCGATGCCTTCTCGAACGCATTGAAGCAATTCAAGCAGACCGAGGCGTTCCAGGCGATCTACCGCAAATATTTTCCGTGAGGGGAATGGCAGGACTGATCGGATTTCGAGGCCTTCTGTGCGCGGCGATCGCCGTCGCCTGCGCGATGAGCGGGCGAGTGTCGTCGGCGGAGCCATTGAGGCTCGTCGCTGACTTCGCGCCACCCTTCGAGGACCTGGGCGATTACAACGCGCCGGGATTCAGCGTCGAAGTCCTCAAGGACGTCTTCGCCGCCATGGGCCAGGACGTCTCCTTCGAGGCGCTTCCGAACCGCCGCAGTTGGACGATGATCGCGCGCGGCGAGGCCGACGGAATTTTCAGCGGCCCGCGCGTCGGTGAGCGAGAGCGAATTCTGCTCGTTTCCGGACGAGCCGCTGATCCACGACAGGTGGGTCTTCTTCGTGCGCACGGCCGATATCGGCAAGCTGACGTTTCTCTCATTCGATGATCTCGTCGGACACGAGGTCGCGGTGCCCGGAATAGTCCCCGGCCTGTTCCAACAATCGATCGTGCCGCCCGACCTGCGGAAGTTCTTGCAGGAGCATCACGGCATGGTCGAAACCAATGGTGCCCTCCAGGGACTCCAGATGTTGGTTGCAGGCCGTGTCGACTACGCGTTCGCAAACCTTCCCACCGGAGTGCGCGCCATTGCCGCAATGGGATTATCCGGAAAGATCGTGCCGCTGACGTCCCGCAGCGCGATGGAAGGCGGACAATACGTTTGCTTCACCAAGTCACGCGTTTCGCCCGCATTCGTCGATGCATTCTCGCGCGCGTTGAAGCAATTCAAGCAGACCGCGGCGTTCCAGGCGATCTACCGCAAATACTTTCCGTGAGTTTCTCCCCTCACCCCGCGATCGAGCCCCAATTCGAAGCAAGATTCTCCGCCGCGCGCAGCGACAACGCGAACAGCGTGTAGGTCGGATTCGAAGCGCCGGAGGTCGGGAAGATGCCGGGGCCGGCGACGTAGAGGTTCGGCACCTCGTGGGTCTGGCCGAAACTGTTGACGACGGAGTTATCGGCCCCCGTCCCCATGATGGTGCCGCCCATCAGATGGATCGCCGGCATCGCGGTGCGCACCTGCCACACTTCCTTGGCGTCGGTGGCCCGCCCGATCTTCATGCCTTCATCGAGGTTGGCCGTCCACAACGCCATTTCGTTGTCGTCATAGTTGTGGGTGATCTTGGCGAGCGGCATTCCGAACTCGTCCTTCTGGCTCACAAGTTCGACGCGGTTCTCGATCTTCGGCTGCTCCTCGCAAGCCGCCGTATAACGTGTGAAACCCCTGACAGCGCGTTTCATGAAGGCCGCGAGTTCAGCACCGAACAAATCCGGCCGCGAGTTATGTATGCCGGTCAGCCCGCTCACCTTGGCGGCGGCGCCGACCGCAAACAGCGTCGAGCCGAACGCACCTTTATGGGCGGTTTTCGAATAGCGCTCATACGACATGAATTGCCCGCCGATGGTTCCTCTCGCCGGCTCCAGGTCGTCGTCGAACATCGCATTCGTCACAGCCGTGAAATGCGTCATGATGTATTTGCCGACGAGCCCGCTTGCGTTCGCAAGCCCGTTGGGATGTTTGTCGGTCGCCGAATTGAGCAGCAGCCGCGGATTTTGCGCAGCCCATGAGGCGCAGATGACGACGCTCGCCGGCTGGATGTGCTTTTCGCCATCGCGATCGACATACTCGACCCCCGTCGCTTTCTTGCCGGAGGCTTCCGTAAGCACCCGCGTCACCGTGCTCCAGGCGCGGACTTCCGCGCCTGCCGCGCGGGCTTCGCCCAGATACGTCACCAAGGGGTTGGCGAGCGCGCCGATCGGACAGCCGACATGGCACCAGCCGTCATAGATGCAGGCTGGCCGGCCCTTGAAGTCGGTCGAGTTCATGGCGACCGCGGCCGGCACCAGGCGAATGTTGTTGGCGGCAAATCCCTTCTGCCACACCTCGCCGTTCTTGAAGGTCTTCATCGGCGGCATCGGATAGTCACGCCCTTTCGGCCGCCACAGTTCCTCGGCCTTGGCGTCGCCGGAGATTCCGATGTCGTGCGCGACCTTGTCGTACCACGGCGCCACATCTTCATAAGCGATCGGCCAATCGTGGGCGCGGTTGTGCTCGCTCTTGATCTTGAAGTCGTTTGGGAGAAGACGCGGCACGTTGGCAAACCAGTGCAGCGCGGCGCCGCCGACGCCCCAGCCGCCGTGATAGCCGATCGGCGCCACTTGTTTGCCTTCGAGAATGAACGGAGGCCCGGCCGGCTTGATGCGGCGGCCCCACATATCAGACGAGATGAGGTCCGAAGCCTGCCAATCCGGCCCATTGTCGATCAGCACGACCTTCTTGCCGGCTTTCGCAAGCACCGCCGCGAATGTCGAGCCGGACGCACCGGCGCCCGCGATGACGACGTCTACTTTTTCTTCTATTTTTTGCTGCGTTGCCATGTTCACCACCGCTTGTCGGGTTCGATGTGCGCCATGTAGGGGACGCCGAGCAACTCGTAGCCCTCCATGGTGCCGTACATGACATCGACAGTGTCGCTGCGCAGGACGAAATAGACGAGGCCAGCCGGCGGACCCTGCCATCCCTCGATCTTGTTCTGGCGAAGCGCATCGATGAAATCATGCTGCTCGGTCGGGTTAAGCGCCGCGAAGCGTTTACCGCTTCGTGCGTTGGCCGCCTTGTCGATGCCGGTAATCGCCGCGCGATAGAAATTGATATAAGGCGGCTTGACGTTGACGATCCGCGCCTCGAGCAACGCCTCGCCCGGGGTGACCGAGACTTGCTGGTCGATGAAATGCGCCACACCCGCCTCGCGCGCGCCGGGTAATAACGTCTCGCCAAGCGCCTCCAGCGTCTCGGCCTCTTCGGCCTTGAGCGTTCGGAACGGAACCGCGCGGGCGCGGGCCTCGCCGGGTGTCATCAGGATTTCGGCGCCGCCGATGGTAAAAGCAAGGAGGCCCATGCTGGCGCCCTTGAGAAAGACGCGCCGCTGCAAATCGCCCAGCGGTTTAGCGCCCAAAGGCTTGGCGTCCATGGGTTTCTCCCTTTTTGACTTCGTCTTGATAAGGCTTGGCCGTACACTGAGCGCGCCGATTGGAATCGGTCTAATGATAGAACGATAAATAAGAAAACGAAGCAAGCGCATGACGCGCAATTGATGGCCGTCAAATCGATGAAAGGCTGAAGAAAAACAACGGCCCCAGCCCGGGGGGCGAGCTGGGGCCGTATGGAACGGCGCGGGAGCGGCAGCCGGCGCAGCGTTCACCGCCAAAGTCATCACAAGATGCTTATTCGCACTGTTCAATATTGCTCAGGTTGCACAAAAAAACAGGAGTCATCCCCGGGAAAAGTATCCCGTTGACAACCCCTGAGCGATGCCACAGGGCGGCTGCGCATCCCTTCCAAAGCCAAGCACATCGCGCGCGAGGGTGCTGCCCCGTATTGATCAGTCTCATGGGCCGTTTTTGGGCCGCTTTGCAACGCTTGGGGCCTGCTCCGCCGGGAGGCGGCTAACGACGCCGGCCACGCCAGTAGCCGAGCCACTCATCGCTGATTTCGCGCTCGAATTCCAAAGCGCCAAAGTCCGGGTGAACGTCGTCAGCCCGCCCTGGGTCACGGAGACGCTGCTCGCGCTGAAGATGGACCCCTCCTCCGGCCTGCCGGCTGACGAAGTCGCCAGGGCCTTTGCCCAAAGCGTGGAGGGCAGCGCGACCGGAACAATCATCGATGCGAAAGAGGCTGCCGCCTGAAAAAAGAATGCCGGCCGACGCTCAAAAGCACAGAGGTACCAGCGCCCTCGGCGAGGAAATCAGGAAACGGCTTCAGGATGAAATGGCCTCGGGCCGCTCGGTCAGCCGAATGACCAACGACACCACCGCGACCACCGGCGGCACGATAAAGCACCAGACGCCGAACCTTGCATAGAGCAGCGCAGCCACGCCGCACCCGGTCGCAAACACGACGACGTTGATCGACATCTGGATCAGCCGGGAGGACGGCGCCGCAGCACCCGCCCGCGGATAGATCCGGTCAGCGATGTCGAGCATGATCTGCGTCGTCGTTCCCGTCATCAGCGTCGAGGGCGGGAAGCTAGCGAGATGGACGCGATGCACGGCGTTCTGGATCGCCATCGCGGCGACCAGCACCATGCCGGTCAGGATCGCCTGCCAGGCGTCGCCGTTGTGGAACGGGCCGAAGTGGATCGCGAGCGCCGCACCCACCGCGAGCAGCAGGACTTTTATGACCAGCAGCGGAACGAAAGGATGTTTGGCGCGGTGCGACAGCAGCGTACCGAACCATCGCGACGCGATCACCACAATGCAGAACACCGGCAGCGCCAGCAGTTTCGCCAGCGCACCCGACGTGCCCAGTACGAGCGAGGCGCCAAGCGTGACGAAGTTGCCCGTGACATGCGCGGTGAACAATCCCTGAAGCGCAAGAAATCCTGCGGTATCGACAAAACCCGCGTTGAGGCTGAGAACCAGAGGCAGGACCGCGCGAGGCCAAGGCATGGCAGATATCCAGGGGCTGGATCATTAGATCGGGCAGTCTATCGGCGGCCTGGCACCGCGACAACCTCACACCGCCCAGCACGCGCAGCCGAGCGCGCCCCAAAAACTCTTCAAGTCCGAGATCGGAAGCGAGGCTGACCAGGCGGTAGCGTGCTGATGTCCGTGAATGGTGCAGTCATTGGCGCAGCCGCAGAAACTGGCGGCCTGCATGCGCATCGCCGATGTGCCCTTGTCCTGAGCGCCCCAGGCGCCATAACCGCCGAACTTCCGCACCGGCGACCAATCAGGCATGGCAGGCGGTGGTGCTGCGTCATCGAGCGCCTTGAACGTCCCTGCCCCATAGACGATGCGGCCGCCGACGATGGTGAGTTCGCTCGTGATGTCGGCAATCTCGGCTTCAGGACAGGAGAAGAAATCGCGGTCGGGCACGATCAGGTCGGCGAACTGCCCAACCTCAATACGGCCCTTCTTGCCTTCTTCGTTCGAGAACCAGGTGACGTTTTCCGTCCACATCCGAAGCGCCGTCTCGCGATCGAGGCAATTGCGCTGCGGCGTGATCCTTAAGCCCGCGACCGTCTTGCCGGTGATGAGCCAGGCCAGCGACACCCAGGGATTATAGGACGCCACGCGGGTCGCATCGGTGCCAGCCGACGTCTTGATGCCCTTCGCCAGCATCTTGGCGACCGGAGGCGTCGCCTCCGCCGCGCCGAAGCCATAGCGCTCGACAAAATATTCGCCCTGATAGGCCATGCGGTGCTGCACGGCGATGCCGCCACCGAGGGCTGCGATGCGATCGATCGAGGAATCGGAAATCGTCTCGGCGTGGTCGAAGAACCAGTTCAGCCCTTCCAACGGCGTATCCTGGTTGACCTTTTCGAACACATCGAGCGCACGCGAGATCGTCTCATCGTAAGTCGCGTGCAGCCGCCACGGCCATTTATTCTGAACCAGAATGCGCACGACGTCTTCGAGTTCGCTCTCCATCTCGGCCGGCATGTCGGGGCGAGGCACGCGAAAATCCTCGAAGTCGGCGGCGGAAAACACCAGCATCTCGCCAGCGCCGTTGTGGCGGAAGTAATCGGTGCCCTGTTTGTAGGTCGAGGTTTTGGTCCAGTTGAGGAAATCCTCCTTCTCGCCCTTGGGCTTTTGCGTGAAGAGATTATAGGCCAGCCGAACGGTGAGCTGCCCTTCCTTGCCGAGCTGCTCGATGACCGCGTAATCCTCTGGATAATTCTGGAAGCCGCCGCCGGCATCGATCGCGCCGGTTAAGCCCAGCCGGTTCAACTCGCGCATGAAATGGCGGGTCGAATTGACTTGATAGTCGAACGGCAGCTTCGGCCCCTTCGCCAAGGTCGCATAGAGAATGGCGGCGTTGGGCTTGGCCAGTAACAACCCGGTCGGGTTGCCGTTGGCGTCGCGCACGATCTCGCCGGCCGGAGGGGCCGGCGTATCCCTGGTGTAGCCGACCGCGCGCAACGCGGCAGCGTTCAGCATCGCGCGATCGTAGAGATGCAAAATGAAGACCGGCGTATCGGGTGCTGCCGCGTTGAGCTCCTCGATGGTCGGCAGGCGTTTCTCGGCGAATTGATGCTCGGTGAAACCGCCGACCACGCGCACCCATTGCGGCGGCGGCGTGATTGCGACCTGCTGCTTCAGCATCGCCATCGCCTCGCTGAGCGAGCGCACGCCGTCCCAGCGCAGTTCCATGTTGAAGTTCAATCCGCCGCGGATGATGTGCAAGTGGTTGTCGATCAGCCCCGGCAGCACGCGCTTGCCCCTGAGATCGATGACCCTGGTCGAGGGTCCCGCAAGCGCCATCACTTCACGATCATGGCCGACCGCCGTGAACACGCCGTCTTTGATCGCGACCGCGCTGGCGGTCGGATTGCCACGGTCGAGTGTCGTGAAGAGACCGCGGTGAAGAACGACGTCCGGCGCGCTCATGAACCTTCTCCGCTGGTGCCTTTCGGAGTTTCGACCTTGTAATTATCCCTTGATGAAGGCCAGCAGATCGGCATTGATGGTCACGGCTTCCGTGGTAGGCATGCCGTGCGGAAAACCCTTGTAGGTTTTCAAGGTGCCATGCTTCAGAAGCTTCGCAGACAACGGCCCGGACGCGACATAGGGAACGATCTGATCATCCTCGCTGTGCATCACCAGCACCGGGACACTGATCTTCTTCAGGTCCTCGGTGAAGTCGGTCTGCGAGAACGCGACGATGCCGTCATAATGCGCCTTCGCGCCACCCATCATGCCCTGACGCCACCAATTCTGGATCACGGGCTCGGACGGCTTGGCGCCCGGTCTGTTGTAGCCGTAGAACGGACCCGCGGCGACGTCGCGATAGAATTCCGAGCGATTGGCCGCAAGCGCGGTCTGAAATCCGTCAAAGACCTCCTTCGGGAGGCCGTTTGGATTGGCTGGCGTCTTCACCATCAGCGGCGGCACCGCGCATAGAATGGCCGCCTTCGCCACCCTGCCCTCGCCATGTCGCGCCAGATAATGCACGACCTCGCCGCCGCCGGTGGAATGGCCGACATGGATCGCTTCCTCCAGATCAAGATGCGTCGTTAAGGCTGCGAGATCGTCCGCATAATGATCCATGTCGTGGCCGTCGCCGACCTGACTGGAGCGGCCATGGCCGCGACGGTCGTGCGCGATGACGCGATAACCGTGATTGAGGAAGAACAGCATCTGCGCGTCCCAGTCGTCAGACGACAGCGGCCAGCCGTGGCTGAACACGATCGGCTGGCCCTTGCCCCAATCCTTATAGAAAATGTCGACCCCGTCCTTTGTCGTGATGATCGGCATGTATTCCTCCCAATCGTTTGTTCGGCGATTTCTCCGTCATCCGCCGCCAACTATAGCCGCTCCTGCGCGCCTTTTTGATGACGAAGGTTTTTAATCAAACTGATGAAAATGGTGGATCGGGCCGTGGCCCTTGCCGACACCAAGACGGTCGGCCGCAGCGATCGCCGCTGATATCCATGTCTTCGCGGCGCGCACGGCTGCCTCCAGCGTTTCGCCTTTGGCGAGCCCTGCCGCGATTGCCGACGAT
Organism: uncultured Alphaproteobacteria bacterium; assembly: GCA_963752265.1. Taxonomy (GTDB): domain Bacteria; phylum Pseudomonadota; class Alphaproteobacteria; order Rhizobiales; family Xanthobacteraceae; genus Bradyrhizobium. The sequence continues at coordinate 42,919 of CAVVZW010000013.1, read as the reverse complement.
AGCGAACAACCGGTGCCATGGGTATTGCGGGTCGCAATGCGTGGCGCCGGCAGCGTAATGACGTCGTCACCGTGGAACAGCGTGTCGATACTCTCCGCGCCCTGCCCGTGTCCGCCCTTGATCAGCACGGCGCGCGCGCCAAGTGCCAGCAGCCGCCTGCCCTGACTTCGGATGGCGGCTTCATCCGACGCAACGGGCTCGTCCAGAAGTGCGGCGGCCTCCGGCAAATTCGGGGTGACCAGCGACGCGCGCGGGATGAGATCCTTGCGCAGGCTTTCAACCGCATCGGCCGATAGCAGCCGATCGCCCGAAGACGCCACCATCACCGGATCGAGCACGACATGTCTGGGCTTCCATCGCGAGAGCGCGGCAGCGATGGCCTCGATGATGGAGAGTTCCGCCGCCATGCCGATCTTGACCGCCCCGACGTCGAGATCGTCGAACACGGCGTCGATCTGCGCAGTGACAAAACCTGATGGCACCGGGTGAATACCAAAAACGCCACGCGTGTTCTGCGCGGTGAGCGCGGTGACGGCAGAGGCGCCATAGACACCGAAGGCGGCAAAGGTCTTGAGGTCCGCCTGGATACCGGCGCCACCGGAGGAATCCGAGCCTGCAATGGTGAGGGCAATGGGTAAGGTCATCGTCTTATTTCATGGCGAGCGATAAACCGCCACGCTAACGCGCTGTGTTGTTGCCAGCAAGTTTTGTGACGCTATATTGAGCCCAAAGATAAGCCCGCGGAGACGACAGCGATGGTCCCCTTTTTCATGCAGATCAAGTGCAAGCTCGGCCAGTCCTATGTCGTCGCCAATGCGCTTGCAGAACGGGAGATCGCATCCGAGATCTACTCGACCGCCGGCCATTACGATCTGCTGGTGAAGTTCTATGTCGATGACGCGACCGATATCGGCCACTTCGTGAATGAAAAGGTGCAGGTCATTCCCGGCATCCAGGACACCCACACCATCATCACCTTCAAGGCGTTCGGCGGCACCTGAGACGGCTGCTTGGCGCTTGGCTCTAACAGAACTGCAGGCGCTGCCCCGCTTTCGAGACAGCGCCGTTTGAAGGCTACTTCGCAAATTCGGGAAATGCCGGCAGCTTGTCGATGTCGCGCGCATCGTGCTGGATGATGACCTGGCCCTTCAGATTCGCGGCGATCTTCTTGATGCGCTGGACCGACGCAACCGTCTGCGCCCGATCGTAGTTGAACGCCGGCACGCCGTCGGAATCCAGGTTCTCACGGAAATGGACCGCATCGCCGCTCAGAATCACCGGTCCCGTCTTTTCCAGTTTGACCAGCAGGCTGGAATGGCCCGGCGTGTGTCCGGGCGTACGCAGTATGATCACCGAACCATCGCCAAACACGTCCTTGTCGAGACCGAGCGGTAGCGGCTCGACCTTGCTGTCGCCCTTGATCCAGCTTTCGAACGGCTTGTAGTTCACGCCTTCAGCAGGCTTCGGGGCGGAGATCGCGTCCCATTCCCTTGTGCCGATCAGGAGCGTGGCCTTCGGGAATGACGCCACCTGGCCGGTGTGATCGGCATGGTAGTGGCTGATGCCGACATATTTGATCTGGTCGGGGGTGACATTGATCTTCGCGAGCTGGTCGACGACGCTCACTTTCGGGGCGACATTCGGCGCGGTCATGGAGTGGCCGGTATCCCACATCATGTAATCGTCGCCATGCTTGATGACGTAACAACTGAAGACGAGCTGAAGCTTGAGGTCGCCATAGGCAAAAGTGTCCGAGAAGCGCTGATTGACAGCCGTCGGCGCCTGCGCCGTGCCGCAGTCGGACAGCCGGGCCAGCGATACGTCGGCCGCCTGGGCCGAAACCGTAAGGCCGGCGAAGAGGCCGGCGGCAAGCATGGTCAGTGTTCTATTCATCGTTTTCCCTCGAATGGCGTGGCGGTGAAGTGGGGCGGGCGGACAATACAGGCTCGTCGAGAGCGATGAAATCGCCTTTTTCCTCGCCCAACGCAGACGTGACCGCGTCGCGCTTTTCGCCCTCGCGATCGATATCCGCTCGCTTCAGATATCAGCGTTCGCCGGCCAAAGCGAGCGCGCCTTCGATGGCGCTTTCCAGCATCTCGTTGGACAATTTCCTGTCGTTGGCCGCGCGCGCCAATTGCAGGGTGCCGACCATCATGCCGTAGATCGCCATTGCCTTGCGCCGCCGCGCAACTGCCGAACCGGTATGGATCTCGTCCGCAATCAGCCCGATGATTTGCCGGGTCTTGTCGGTAAAGATGCCCCGCGTCTCCTGCGAATGCCGCGCAATCTCGGCAACCAAAGCCGCGGTCGGACAACCAGATCCCGCGTGGTCGCGGTGCCGGGTCCCGAGATAATCGCGGATGCTTTTCTCCAGACCGGCATTGGCCTTGAGATTGCCGGCAAGGCCCCGCTCGCGCTGGCCGAGCGTGTCGGCGAGAACGGCGCCGACCAGATCCTCTTTGGACTCGAAGTGCGCGTAGAACGCCCCGTTGGTCAGGCCCGCTGCCGACATGATGCCGGCAAGACCGGCCGCCGCGACGCCATTCTCGCGGAATTGTTGGGACGCGACCTCGATGATGTGCTGGCGCGTCGCTTCCTTGTGTCCCTTTTCGTAGCGCATCCGCTATCGCCTCGCCTTTTTCCCCAGCGGCAATCCCAAAATCCACGAATTCGTGATTGCGCGCTTGTTGACTTACGTTCATAATAGCATCGTATGATCGTAATTCAAAGAGGTAAATGCCTTTAAATGGACCGCGCCGGCATGGCGGGCGCAGGGACACGGAACATTGAAATGATTGCAGCCCAAAAAGCGACGGCAACAGCCCTTGTCGAAATCGAAGAGACCTCGCCCGCCGTGACCGTAGCGCCGCCTGCGGCCCGCGGCGGAGCCGATGATAAGGCCAAATCCGCCCGCACGGCGCTATTGACCGCGCCGATTCTTCCGACGCTGTTGAGGCTCGCACTGCCCACCATGACCGTGCTGGTGGCGCAGACCGCCGTCAACGTCGCGGAAGCCTATTATGTCGGGTTCCTCGGCACCGACGCGCTGGCGGGCGCGGCGCTGGTGTTTCCGATCTTCATGTTGATGACGATGATGTCCAATGGCGGGCTCGGCAGCGGCGTGGCGTCCTCGGTGGCGCGCGCGGTTGGCGCAGGCCGGCAGCAAGACGCCAACGCGTTGCTGTTTCACGCCATCGTGCTGGCGGTCATCGTCGGCGCGCTGTTCACGCTCGCCGCGGAATTGGCGGGGCCGCTGTTTTACCGGGCGTTGGGCGGCCGCGGCGATGCGCTGGATGCCGCGCTCCGTTACTCGAACTATCTGTTCGCCGGTTCGATTCCCGTATGGGTCGTCAACTTGCAGGCCGCCGCCTTACGCGGCGCGGGGAACGTCAAGGTCCCGGCGCTGGTGACACTGGTCGGGGCCATCGTGATGATCCCGCTATCACCGGTCCTGATTTTTGGATTCGGACCGGTCCCGCGGCTCGGTATCGGCGGCGCAGGCGTCGCCTTCGGCCTCTATTATTGCGGGGCCATGTTGTTTCTGCTGCGTTACATGGCATCCGGGCGCGCCGGGCTTCGGCTCACCGTCTCCGCGTTGCGCGGCAAGCTGTTTTCGGACATCCTGAAAGTCGGCTTGCCGACGTCGTTCGTGGCGCTCCTGACCAACCTGACCGTGATCCTCGTCACCGGCGCAGTCGGCCTGTTCGGCACCACTGCGCTTGCCGGTTACGGCATCTCCTCACGGCTCGATTACATCATGATCCCGCTCTTGTTCGGCGTGGGGACGGCAACCCTGACCATGGTCGGCATCAACATGGGCGCAGGCGAGACGGCGCGCGCCCGAAAGGTCGCATGGGTCGGCGGCGCCGTGGGACTGCTCCTCACCGGCGCGATCGGCTTGATCGTGGCGGCGTTTCCGCTGCTCTGGCTTCACCTCTTCAGCCACGACGCCGATGTTGTCGCTGCGGGCGTGACCTATCTTCGCGTCGTCGCACCTGCTTATAGCGCGCTCGGTTTCGGCTTTGTTGTCGGCTTTGCCGCGCAGGGCGCCGGACGCGTGCTGTGGCCTGTTGTCGCCGGGGGCGCGCGGATCCTGATTGCGGCCGGCGGCGGCTGGATCGCGGTGAGCTATCTCGGCGCGGGCATGTCTGCGCTGGCTGCCATGGTGACGGCATCGATGATCGCCTACGCCGCCATCAGTACGGTCGTCTTGCTGTCAACCTCCGTCTGGAAGCCGGAGCCACGCTTGTGACGTCAGCCGCATCAACGAAAGAGCGCGTCAAGCTTTCATATCGGGAGGAAACAATGAAAACGACTTTTGCGTATAGCTTCGCCGCGCTGTTTGTCTGCTTGATCGGTGCAGGCCCCGCTCTTGCGCAATCCGCAAATCCCCCGGCGCCGACGCCGACCACGCGAATTCTCGCGATTGGAACCTTGAATCCCGGCATCGATCCGGCCGCGGCGCTGGCCATCCTGCCGACGGAAGTCCGGGAGACCGTCAAACTCTATCTCGATGGCAAGATCGAGCAGTGGTACTCGCTCCAGGAGCGTCGCGGCGTGGTGTTCATCTTGAACGTCACCGACAAAGCCGCAGCTCACGACATGCTCGAAAAGCTGCCGTTAGGCCAGGCCCATCTGATGAGCTTCGAGTTGATCCCGCTCGGGCCGCTCAATCCGCTTCGGCAGTTGCTGGCGCCAGGAACGAGTTCGCAATAAGAGGACGGCGCGGATCTGGCCCGGTGCTAGTCAGCGCCTGGCTCCATCCCCTTCGATTTGAACAATGCCTGGGCCGATGGACCAACCAGTGAGGCAATCAATGCCTTGGCGGCGTCGCGGTTTTGCGTTCCCGCGCTGATGCCCGCGGCATACACCGTATAGTTTTGAACGTCCTTTGGCAGCGGTCCGACCAGCGCGACGCCGGGATGCGGCAGGATCTCGCTGATCTGTTGAATGCCGAGTTCGGCCTCCCCGGACTCAACATAATCGGAGACATTCCCGCCCTGTTTCAGTTTTTCTTTCGGCTTCACTTGATCCGACAGGCCGAGACGCTCGATGAGCTTCTCCATGTAGATTCCACTGGAGCCACCGCTGGCCGGATCGATGAAGCTCACCGACTTGGCGTCGAGCAACGCCTTCTTGAACGTTTCGACGGTCGAGATGTCGGGTTTGCTCGCGCCCGCCTTCACCATAACTCCGACGCCAACCCGAGCGAGATTCGTGCGGCTGCCGGAGATCACTTTGCCCTCGCCGGTCAACTTGTCGACGGTCTCAGGAGTCATCACGACCACATCGAAGCTTTCGCCAGCCTCGATTTGCTTCATCAGTGCGCCGACGGTGTCATTTTCGACCGTAACCTTGTTGCCGCTCGCTTTCTCGTATTCGGGTATCAACGCCATCACGGTCGCCTTGAATGCGCCGGCGGTGAGCAGTTTCAGCTCGGCCGCTCGAGAGGCAGTTGTGCAAAGGGCGGCACCAACAACGCCAGTGAGCAGCAACGCCGTGTATCGCATTTTAGGTTCTCCTGTGTCCGTGAAGCATTCGCGGCTGAATTATTGACGAGAGCGAACGGTGAAGCCAGCGAAACAAGCGGTCAATCGTCTGCCAGCACCCGTCTTAAGTTCCGGCCTTCTTCGGCCGCGGCGGCCCTTCGACCGGCGGCAACGATTTGAGATATTCCGCCATCGCCGCGCGATCGGTGTCCGGCAATTGTGATGTGTTCTTGATCACGCGCGCCATGGAGCCGGCGGCGGAATCGTTGTCGGGCGTCTGCCCGGTCTTGAGGAAATAGTCGATATCCCTGACGCTCCAGTCGCCGATGCCCTTTTGAGTGATGTTGGGCACCCAGCCCTCGCCTTCGGGATTGGGGCCACCGGCAAAACGTTGCGCGGCGACGATGCCACCGAGAAAATTGCGCGGGGAATGACATTCGGCGCAATGGCCAAGGCTATTGACGAGATACGCGCCGCGATTCCACGGCGCGGAGTGCGCGCCATCCGGCATGAACGGTTTGCTGTCGAAGAACAGCCGTTTCCAGATGCCGACGTTGCGGCGGATGTTGAACGGAAACGGCACGTCGTGATCGCGCACCTTGCCGGACACGGGCGCAAGCGTCTTCAGAAAAGCGAAGAGATCCCTGATGTCCTCAACGCGCGCGTGGGCGTAGGACGTGTAGGGAAAGGCGGGAAAGTAATGCTGGCCGCCGGGAGAGACCCCGGATGTCACCGCCGTGACAAATTCGGCCTCGGTCCAGTTACCGATCCCGTCGGCCTTATCGGGCGAAATGTTCGGCGCGTAGAACGTTCCGAACGGCGACGGTATTGCGAGGCCGCCACCGAGCTTCAAGCGGTCGGGCTGATCCGGCACCGCATGGCAGGATGCACAGCCGCCGGCATTGAATACGACCAGGCCATTCGCAGGGTTCGGCGTGCCAGCCGGCAAAGATTGCGCTGTCATGACGACGGGAGCCGTCAGCCACGCGTAAACACCTAGACCGATGACAACAGTAATTGCCGCACCAAAGAAAATTCGTCGCCGCATCATCATCCCGGAGAAATCTTTCCTTCAGTCGCGAATAGCAAACCCACTTTGATCTCCACACCCTAACACAGTCGTTGCGCTGGCCGTTTGTCCGCCGCGCGGATCGGGAACCGGCGCAAAATTTTCATGGGTTTTAGGCGGATCGCGGGAATAAAAACGGAAACCCGCTGTTGTCTGATAGGCATACTTGTCGCCACTGGGAGAGAAACCATGACCAAAGCCATATTTGCCACGCTTGCGATCACTGCCACCGTCGCTTTTGCCGGCCCCGCCTTTGCCGACAAGTACAAGGCGGTACTCGACGGCAAGTCCGAGGTGCCGGCCACGACCTCAACGGGCTCCGGAACCGCCGATATCGACTACGACCCCGCCACCAAGAAGCTCGCCTGGACACTGACCTATACCGGGCTGAGCGGACCGGCGACGGCCGCCCATTTCCACGGTCCCGCGGAAGTTGGCAAGAATGCCGGCGTTGAAGTCGCCATTCCCGGCGCAACATCGAGCCCGGCCAAAGGCGAGGCTGTCCTGACCGACGCGCAGGCCGCCGACCTTGCTGGCGGAAAGCTTTATGTCAACGTGCATACCGCGGGTAACCCGGGTGGCGAAATCCGCGGCCAAGTTACAAAGTAAGCTAACCAAGTAAAAGCGACCAGGTAATCCCTGACTGCAACCTCGGACAATAAAGGGGTGAAGGCCATCCGGCTTTCACCCCTTTTTGCCATGTCAGGCCGGCGCAAGACTAACTCGAGCAAGCCTCACTTCAGCTTGACGCGGTAGTCATCGTGACAGCCGGTGCACTTTGCCTGAATCGCATCGAAGGAGACCTTCAACGTCGCCGCATCCTTGATCTTGCCCTCCTGGTCCGCAATGGCTTTGCTGACCGGAGGGACCTTGGCGTCGAAGTCGGCCTTGTTCTGCCAGATCTTCGGTGACGATCCGTAATTGGCGTTGGCGACGTCTTCCTTCGGGTTCGGCGTGAACACGGTCGAAATCTTGTTGACGTCGGCGGCGAGATCCTTCAGCGCGGTATCGATCGCCGCCTGGTCGTAGGGCGTCTCGCCTTTCAGGGTTTTTCCGAGCACGCCATACATGCTCTTGCCCTGCGACTTCATCAGGTTCTGCTGGGTAACGGCCACGTCCTGTTGCGCCATCACGGCGCCCGCGCCCAGCAACAAGGCTCCAGCAACCAAAGCAGTTCGTATCATCGGTTCAACCCCTTTTGTTTTTCGAGTGCTCAACATTCCAACACCGCGAGCGGTGCTTCATTCCCGCGGTTTATCAGGTTAGACAACATCATAGACTATGCTCGCGCTGATGTTCGCGGATCGCAATCCAGACCCGCTCCGCCGTCGCCGGCATGTCGATGTGATCAATCTTGTACTCGCGCCACAGCCCTTCAATGATGGCATTGACGATCGCCGGACAAGAGCCGATAGCGCCGGCCTCGCCCGCGCCCTTGACGCCGAGCGGGTTGGTCGTGCACGGCACATTATGCGTTTCGAAGATGAAGGATGGACCGTCGGCCGCGCGCGGCAACGCGTAGTCCATGAAGGTGCCGGTCTGGAGCTGGCCATCCTTGGCGCTATAGACCGCTTCTTCCATCAGGGCCTGGCCGATCCCCTGCATCGCGCCGCCATGCACTTGGCCAGCGAGCAACAGCGGATTAAGCGTCACGCCGAAATCGTCGACGATGACGTAGTTGACGATGCGGATGAAGCCGGTGGCCGGATCGATTTCGACTTCGGCGAGGTGCGTGCCGTTTGGAAAGGTCCCGTCAGCCGCCGCAAAGGTGGCGCTGGCGTTAAGCTTCGACGGATCGACGCCTGGCGTGCGCCCGAGATCAGCAAAGCTGATCGAGCGGTCGGTACCGGCAACGCGGATCAGACCATCGCTGATCTCGAGATCATCAGCGCTTGTTTCCAGCGCATCGGCGGCGAGGTCACGAAGATGCTTGCCGAGTTCGCTTGTCGCGCGTTCGACGCTGACGCCGCCGGTCGGAATCGAAGCCGAGCCGCCGGTGCCGAGCCCGGTGGCGATCATGTCGGTATCACCCTGGAAGACGTGAACGCGCTCCGGCGGCAGCCCGAACTGCTGGGCGACGATCTGCGCGTAGGCGGTCTGGTGGCCCTGCCCGCTCGACTGCGTGCCGATCAAGACCGAAACATCGCCATTGGGATCGAGCCGCACGCGGGCAGTTTCCTCACCCATGGTGCCGCAGACCTCGACATAACTCGCCAGCCCGATGCCGCGCACCAGACCCTGTTTCTTGGCAGCCTTCGCGCGCTTGCCAAAGTCCTTCCAGCCGCCGACCTCCATCGCCCGCTTCAGATGCGCGGCAAAGTCGCCGGAATCGTAGATCTTCCCTGTCGCGGTCCTGTAGGGCATCGCGCGCGGCGGAATGAAGTTTTTTCGGCGGATCGCATCCACACTCATGCCGAGCTTGCGCGCGCACGCATCGACCAATCGCTCCACGACGTAGGCAGCCTCGGGACGTCCCGCGCCGCGATAGGCGTCGACCGGCACGGTGTTGGTGAAGATGGTGCGGACGCGGCAATGAAATGCCTGGATGTCGTAAAGGCCGGGCAGCATGCCGGCGCCGCCATGGGGAATGTAGGGACCGAAGGTCGACAGATACGCCCCCATGTCGCTCATGAGATCGACGTCCATGCCGAGAAACTTGCCGTCCTCCGCCAGCGCCATCCGCGCTGACGTGACATTATCGCGCCCTTGCGCATCGCCCATGAAATGATCGCTGCGATCGGCCGTCCATTTCACCGTCTTGCGAAGCTTGCGCGCGGCGACTGCGACGAGCGCGTATTCACGGTAGGGAAACAGTTTGGTGCCGAACCCGCCACCGACATCGGGACAGATCACGCGGATTTTTTCCAGCGGGATTTTCAGCACCATGCCGCCGATGATTTCGCGCAGGCGATGGCTGCCCTGACTGCCGGTCGTGAGCGTCAAATGATCGCGCTTGGCATCGTATTCGCACACGGCCGCGCGCGTCTCCATGAAATTGATGACGACGCGCGGATTGACGATCGTAATTTCCGCGACCGCATGCGCTCCAGCGAACGCGGCGTCAGTCGTCTTCTTGTCGCCGATCGACACGTCGAACAGCACGTTGCCCTTGTGTTGGGCCCAGACCTGTGGCGCATCTTTCTTGACCGCGTTGCGAACACCGGCGACGGCCGGGAGCGGCGTCCACTGCACTTCGATGGCTTCGATCGCATCGCGCGCGGCATCGATCGTGTCGGCAACGACAAAGGCGATGGCGTCGCCGACATGACGCACTTCATCCCGGACGAGGATCGGGTAAGGCGGTCCGGTAAACGGGTTGTCTTCGAGATTGAACAGGCATGGCAGGTCGCCGAGATCGTGGACGTCCTCCGCCGTAAGGATCAAAGCAACGCCGGGCAGTGTCCTGGCACGCGCGGTATCAATCGTGAATTTCGCATGCGCGTGCGGCGAGCGCAGCACCAGCGCATGCAAGGCCTGTGGCGGCGCGAAATCATCGGTGTAACGGCCCTTGCCGCGGATCAGCGCGTCGTCTTCCTTGCGAAGCACGCTTTGGCCGACACCAAATTTGACGGGAGCCATCCTGTCTCCGTTTCCATTTTCAACGCATATTGGCGCGGTTCAGCCGATCAAGCAATCAAGTGAATTTGAGCACTAACCCCTTACCAGCGACATCACCCAGCGCTTGCCGAACAAGAGCAGGATCGCGCCTGCATAGACAACGCCGCCTGTGACGATCAGCAGCAAAAACGCAACTTCGTCGTGCAGCGGCAAACCCGACAAGTAGGTTGTCGAGAGCCGCGCTGCCAGCCACAGCGCCGCCCCCAGCACGAGACCGGCGGCAACGAATTTCGCCATCGATCGCATCAAGGCCGCGATCCAATCGCAGATAACCGGCGCGGACCGCAAACGCGATCACCAATGATAAATTGATCCAGGCACCGACCGCGGTCGCAAAGGCGAGGCCGACCTGCGCGAGCGGGCCAACCAGTGCGATCTTTAAGCAAACATTGACGGCAACGCCAATCAAGGCCGCCTTCACCGGAGTTGCGGTATCCCGCCGCGCGTAGAAGGTCGCAACCGCGCTTCGGATCAGGACGAACGGAATGAGCCCGATCGCATACGCCGCAAGCGTGGCGCCTGCGGCTGCGGCATCGCCTTTGGTGAAGGCGCCGCGGGCAAACATCGCCCGCATGATCTGATCCGGCACCACCAGAAAGGCGATCACGAACGGAACCGACAACAGCAACGTGAAATCGAAGGCCCGGCGTTGCTCGGATAGCGCGCCTTCGTGATCCTCCGACGTCAGCCGCCGCGACATTTCCGGCAACAGCACCGTGCCGACGGCGATCCCGATCACGCCGATCGGCAACTGGTTGAGGCGATCCGCGTAATAGAGCGCGGAGAGCGCGCCGGCGGGCAGAAAGGTCGCGATGATGGTGTCGGCAAACAGCGCCACTTGCGTGCCCATGGAACCGATAGTGGCGGGTCCGAGCGCGCGGAAAAACGCGCGCACGTCTTCATCGAGCTTGATCGGCGCGAAACGAGGCAGGCCGCCATGTCTGGCGAGATCGCCTGCGAGCAGGAAATATTGCAGGAAGCCCGAAATCAGCACGCCCCAGGCCGCGGCATGGCCGGGCGTCGGGAACCAGACCGCGACCGCCAGCGTCGCCATCATGGAAATATTAAGCAGGATGGAAGCCGCTGCCGCGCTCGCGAACCGATGCATCACATTGAGAATACCGCCATAGAGCGTCACCAACGTGATCAGCAACAGGTAAGGAAAGGTGATCCGCGTCAGTTCGATCGCCAGCTGCCGCTGCTCGGCATCGTCGGTGAAACCGGGTGCGAGCACGCTCATCGCCTGCGGCATGAACAGCCACGCCACGATCAGCAACACCAGTTGCGAGACGAATAGCAGCGTGAAGATGCGGTTGGCGAACAGGCTTGCCGACTTCTCGCCGCCTTGGCCGCTGACATGGGCGTAGGCCGGCACAAAGGCCGCGTTGAACGCGCCTTCGGCAAAGATCGCGCGGAAATGATTGGGCAGCCGCAGCGCCACGAAAAAGGCATCCGCCGCGGGGCCGGCGCCGAGGATCGCCGCCAGCATGATGTCGCGGGCAAATCCGCTCACGCGCGAAAGAAGCGTGTAGCCGCCGACGGTGAAGATACGACCGAGCATGCGCCGCTTCTAAAGCATGACGGGGTTACTTTGAAGGGAAGAAGGAAGTTATTCCCCTCCCCGCAGCAGCAGCGCCAGTATGGGCCTCATGGTTCGAGACGCCTCGCAAGCGTGGCTCCTCACCATGAGGGTCTAAGCTCCAACCTCATCCCGAGGAGGCGCGAACCGCCGTCTCGAGGGATGGGCCGCTCATTTTACGATCCCCGGAAAGCGCTTCGAAAACGGCGAAACTCAGGCGCTAAAAAAGCCCCGGACCGCCTGGATAACCCGATCCTGGCTCGCCTCGTCCAGATAGGCATGCATCGGCAAGCTGATCACATCTGAAGACAGTCGCTCGCTCACCGGTAGCCCGCCATCCGCGACGGGATAATCCCTGTAGGCCGTCTGCTGGTGCATCGACTTCGGATAGTAGATCGCGGTCGGAACGCCCTCGCGCCTTCAGCGACGCCGCAAACGCATCGCGGTTGGTAGCAGCAGGCAGGCGGATCGTGTACTGCGCCCAGACAGACGAGTGGCCGCTGGCGAGATGCGGAACGGTGACGACATTGCCGAGGCCTTGCGCATAGCGTTCGGCGACCTTGTCACGCGCGGCGATTTCCTCGTCGAAAATCTTCAGTTTCTCGATCAGTACCGCCGCCTGAATCGTATCGAGGCGGCCTGTGAGACCAAGGCGGACATTGTCGTATTTGTCCGAACCCTGGCCGTGAACGCGCACACTACGAAGCACGTCGGCAAACTTCGCGTCGTCGGTGAAGATCGCGCCGCCATCGCCGTAGCAGCCGAGCGGCTTGGCCGGAAAGAAGCTGGTCGTGGTGATGACGCCCGTGCCCATGCCGCCGAGACGGCGGCCTTTATAGCTGGCGCCGAACGCCTGCGCGGCGTCGTCCAGCACGAACATCCCTTCGGCTGCGGCCACCGCGAAGACTTCATCATGGTCGGCGCTCTGCCCGAACAGATCAACCGGAATGACCCCGCGCGGCTTCAACCCCAGCCGCTTGGCCGTCGCGATGCCGCGCTTGAGCGAGGCGGCGTCGATATTGAAGGTCGCCTCGTCGACATCGACGAAGACCGGCGTGGCGCCAGTGAGGGCCACTGCCTCGCCGGTCGCGCAGAAAGTAAAGGACGGACACAGCACGGCATCGCCGCGGCCGACACCCTTGGCCATCAGCACCATGATCAGCGCGTCGGTGCCGCTGGCGCAGCTCACGACATGCTTGGCCCCGCAATAGGCGGCTAGCGCAGCCTCGAGCGCGGTCACTTCCGGGCCGTTGATGAACTGGCAATGCGCGAGCACGCGGCCGACCGCTTCGTCCACGGCGGGGCCAAGCCGGCGGCGCTGGGCCGCGATGTCGATGAAGGGAATGTTTTCAGGGCGCATATGCTGGTTCATGGAGCCTTCTGATTCAAGAGCCTTGTAGCGGTTGGGCTTGCGAAGGTTGGGAAGACATCGAGAGAGGTTTAACCGACGACGCGGCGCGGTCCCTTGCGGGGCGGCGAACTCGCAGCCGGCCGAGGCGGATTTTCCAGACAACGGATCGCGATTTCGAGACTGGCGACGCCCTCGTCGCCGGTCACGGCCGGCACCTCGCCGCGCACCGCGCGCAGGAACGCGATCAGTTCGGCGCGCAGCGGTTCGTCGTGGCCAACCGGCAGATGGCGCATCGAGTAGCTGCCGTCGGGCTTGAAGCCAAAACATTCCGTGACCTGACGCGTGAGCAGATCGCCCATCACATATTTGCCGCGCGTGGCGACCGTGACGTTGCGCGCCTTGAACGGCGTCAGCCAGTTGGTGTTGATATGGGCAAGCACGCCGGAGGCGGTTCGAAATTGCAGCAGCGCGATGTCCTCGCGTTCGGCGATGGCGCTGGAGAGCTGCGGCTGCACCTCGACAATGTCGGACTCGGTGAACCAGCGGATCAGATCGATGTCGTGGACGGCAAGATCGATCACCACGCCGACATTGGACATGCGCGGCGGGAACGGCCCGACCCGGGTGATGCCGATCGAAAGGATGTCTTCCCCCAAGATCGCCTGCTTGATGGCGGCGACCGCCGGGTTGAAACGCTCGACATGTCCGACCATCAAGGTGACGCCGGCTTTGGCAGCCGCATCCACGATCTCCCGTCCCTCCTCGACCGAGGATGCGATCGGTTTCTCGACCAGGACATGAATGTTTCGGGCAATGCAGGCGAGCGAGATCTCGTGATGCAGATGCGTCGGGGCTGCGATCGTGATCGCATCAAGGCCCTCGGCCAACAATTCATCGAGGCTTGCAAAGGCGCGGCAGCCGACCATCTCGGTCGCGCGCGTGCGATGCTCGGGCAGCGGATCGACAATGCCGACCAGCGCAGCGTCAGGGAGCCCTGCGAGCACGCGGGCATGATTGGAGCCCATGATGCCCGCACCAACCACACCGATACGAAGTGGTGCTTGCGCAACAGCTCTCTCGCCCGAGGCGACCACTTTTGAAACCATGTATTTTCGACCCCTGATACCCCGAACCCGATGCGGCCCCGAAAGGCCGTTGGCGCAAACCAGCTACGACATAGCCAAAAAATAGCGTCGTGATTCCCTGCTGTACCCTTGCGCAGTGGTTCTCTAGCATGCCGCCACAGATGTGGCGAATGGCCGAAAGTCGGCAGTAAACACGTTTTGATTCAAACAATTACATGTTGATAAGGGGTGACGCTACCCGTTTGGACCGAAATCGCACGGGCGCGACTCACGAGCGGCGATAATCGTCCTCGATGCGGATGATATCGTCCTCGCCGAGATAGCTGCCGGTCTGAACCTCGATCAGGTGAAGCGATATCTTGCCGGGATTTTCCAACCGATGCACTGCGCCGATCGGAATATAGATCGAACTCGTTCTCGTGCACGGTCTTGACGGTTTCATTCACCGTCACACGCGCCGCACCCTGCACCACGATCCAGTGCTCGGAGCGGTGATGATGCTTCTGCAATGAAAGCCGTCCGCCCGGCTTGACGATGATGCGCTTGACCTGGTGGCGATCGCCCATGTCGATCGACTGATAGGAACCCCAGGGGCGATGCACCTTGAGATGATCTTCGGTCACCTGGGGGGCGACCGATTTCAACTTCGCCACCAGCCGCTTCAGCCCGTTGGCGTCTTTCTGGCGCGAGACGAGAACCGCGTCTTGCGTGGCCACCACGACCAGATCATCAACGCCCTCAAGCGCCACCAGCGCCTTGTCGGTCGAAACGTTGCAGTTGCGGGAATCCTCAAACACGGCGATGCCCTGCGCGGCATTGCCCTGGCCGTCTTTCGCCGATAGTTCCCACACCGCGTGCCAGGAGCCGACATCGGACCAGCCGCAGGCGACCGGCACTACGGCTGCGTGTTTGGTTTTTTCCATCACCGCATAGTCGATCGAGATCGCCTTGGCGGATGCGAACGAAGCCTCATCCAGCGTGACGAAACCGAGATCGCGCCCGGCCTTCGTGACCGCATCACTCACCGCCTGCACGCTTGCCGCATCCAGCTTGCGGTACTCATCGAGCAGGACGGAGGCGCGGAACATGAAATTGCCGCTGTTCCAGAGATAGCCGCACCTGACATATTCGGCGGCCTTCGCCGCATCCGGTTTCTCGACGAATTGCTTGACGGCGCACACCTTGCCCGACACCACATCGCCCGGATTGATGTAGCCGTATTCGACCGCGGCGCGCTCCGGCGCGATACCGAAGGTGACGATGCGCCCGGCATCGGCTGCGACCAGTCCCTCGCGACAGGCCGCGACAAAGGCAGCAGCATCGGCGACGACGTGATCGGCGGCAAGCGCCAGCACCACGGCGTCGCTATCGCGCGTTTCCGCAAACGCAGCACCGGCCGCGATCGCAGGCCCGGAATCCCGCCGCATCGGCTCAAGCAAAACATCGGCCTCGAAGCCGATCTCGGCAAGTTGCTCGGAGACCATGAAGCGGTAGGCGTTGTTGGTGATCACGATCGGACGCTCGAACAGGGAAGCGTCCGACACCCGCAGAATTGTTTCCTGAAATGTCGAGCGCGTCCCGAACAGGGCCAGGAATTGCTTTGGGCGAACCTCGCGGGAGGCCGGCCACAGCCGCGTGCCGGCGCCGCCGCACATGATCAAGGGAATGATTTTTTTACCCATCAGCGCCTCATCATTTATCAGCGGCCAGATACCCTGGAATGGCACGGCCCGCCCGCGTCGGGAAGCGGCAAGCCACCCTCGCACTTTAGCCATTAACTCTTAGCGTTAACGCGATCAGTCCCCGGCCGGATAGGCCTCTTTAGCCGCCCCTTTGCCGGGGCCGCAATACCTGATTGACGGCCTGTCGCTATTGCCAGATCGGTCCTAAAACCATACCAAGGCGCGGAAGTCTGGCGCGTCGCGCGCCCCAACCTCCCCAAACCTGGCGAATGCGGACGAAATGCGCCGGATCCTGCTCTCTGCGATCAAGATTCTGGTCTCCGCCGCGCTGCTTTATCTCGCGCTCCGCAAGGCCAATTTCTCCGATCTCGCCGCCCGCCTCGACCTCTCCAGCGCCGCGTGGCTTGCGCTTGCCCTGGCGGTGACGTTTTTCCAGATCTTCATCGGCGTGCTGCGATGGCGCATCGTGAGCGTGGAATGCGGCGCGCCGCTGCCGATCCGCCAGGCCATGCGCTACAACGTGATCGGCACCTTCTTCAATCAAACGCTGCCCTCCTCGATCGGCGGCGATGCCGTGCGGCTTTGGCTCGTGGCGCGTTCCGGCGCGGGATGGAGAGCTGCGACCTATTCCATTTTCGTCGATCGCGCCGTCGGATTGATTGCGCTCGCCGTCGTCATCGTCGCCAGCCTGCCATGGAGCTATCACCTGATCGGTGACGCTTACGGCCGCTCGGCGCTGGCGCTGATCGATTTCGCAGCGCTCGCCGGAGGCACAGGTTTTCTCGTACTCGGCGTTCTGCCCTGGCCATGGCTCCGAACGTGGTGGGCAACCCATCATCTTCACGCCTGCGCCGTGATCGCCAACCGGGTGATTTTCAGCCGGAAGAATGAACCCGCGATCGCGGCCCTCTCATTGCTGGTCCACGCTCTGGCCGTCGTGATCGCCTGGTGCGTCGTACAATCGATCGCCGCGCCCGTGGGCTTCGGCCCGACGTTTCTTTTGATTCCACCGGTCATGCTGATCACGATGCTGCCGATTTCGATCGCCGGCTGGGGCGTCCGCGAAGCCACGATGGGACTGGCTTTCGGCTATGCAGGCCTCGTGACCGAAGAAGGCATCAACATCTCGCTGCTTTACGGCGCGGTGTCGTTCGTCGCGGGCGCGATCGGCGGGCTGGTGTGGATTTTCTCCGCCGAGAAAGCGGCCAAGGATACGGAGCAGATCGAGGCGCCGGAATGAGCGATGGGCCGGGTTTGATCGCCATTGCCGTGGCACTGGCGGCCGCGGTCGTCTCGGCGGTTGTCATCAGGCTGATCCGGCCGACGCTCTTGAAGCACGCGCTGGCAAAACCGAATGCGCGATCGTCGCATCAGATTCCGACGCCGCAAGGCGCGGGCATTGCGGTGATCGCGGCAACGCTCGCGGTCGCAGGCGCCGCGCTCTTCGGCGCCATGGGCGAGCCAGCCGCTCTCGTGCTGTTCGGCGCCACTCTGTTCATTGCTGCGCTCGGCTTCGCCGACGACATCAAACCGGTGCCGGTATTGCCGCGCCTGTTGCTGCAGACCATCGCGGTCGGCGCGATCGTGCTGGCCAGCCCGAGCGATCTTCACCTCCTGCCGTCCATCCCGTTCTGGATCGAACGCGGCTTGCTCGTGCTTGGAGGTCTCTGGTTCGTCAACCTCGTCAATTTCATGGACGGCCTCGACTGGATGACGGTGGCCGAGGTTGTTCCGGTCACGGCGGCACTCGCGCTGCTCGGCCTGTTCGGCGAACTGCCGCTGATGGCGACGATCGTCGCCTCAGCGCTCTGCGGCGCGATGATCGGCTTTGCGCCCTTCAACCGTCCGGTCGCTTCCATCTTTCTCGGCGATGTCGGCAGCCTGCCGATTGGCCTGCTGCTCGGCTGGTGCCTGCTGCAACTGGCCTGGCAGCATCACCTCGCAGCCGCGTTGCTCTTGCCGCTTTATTATCTTGGCGATGCCTCGGTGACGCTGCTGCGCCGAGTGATGCGCCGCGAGCCGTTCTGGATCGCGCATCGCTCCCACTTCTACCAGCGCGCCACCGATAATGGCTTTACGGTGATGCAAGTGGTGGCCGAGGTGTTCACGCTCAATCTTGGTCTGGCGGCGCTCGCGGCGTTTACGATCAAGGCGCCGTCGGCGGCGGGAGCTTACGGGCTCGTTGCCCTCGGCGCTGCCGCGGTCGCATCCGTGCTGTTTCGCTTTTCGCGGCCGCGCTAACTGGCGCCGCAGTTCAGAAGTCCGCATTACTGCTCTTCTGCTGCTCTTCTACTTGCCCAAAGCGATGCGTTCGCTATATCGCAACAGGCAGATCGAAATCACCATGATCAGTATCAGGCCGCCCAGCACTCCCAATTCCAGCATGGTGGAGTTGAACAGGGCCTGCGTATCCGGCGTCCATTTGCCCGGCTGGTTGACCTGCGACAATTCAAGCGTGATCACCAAAACGCGCCTGATCGACGCGATCAGCCCAACGATCAGAAACGGTTCGCACACCAGCGTGCCAGAACGGAACGAGACGCGCACAGTATGCAGGATTTCGACGACCATCAGCACGAATAGCAGCCGGTCAATGGTCAGGACAAGTGAAGCCGCGTTGATGTGTTCCTGCACATCCTGCCAGAGCGACACAGCGGCACTACCGACCCCCAGCAATGCGGTGAGCGCAAGCAATAGGCCCAAAACCAGGTAGGCAAATACTTCAATCCTGAGGAACGCCCGGCTGGCCAGTTTGCCAATGCGCGTAGCGTCCTTATCGCTGACCTCGTCGCCGTCCATCCTCGTGCCGCTTTCGTTGGCCTCTCTTGGTGTTCAATGCAATTTGACTGTGGGCGCCGGTCGGGCGCCGGGTGTGACCAGACCGAGTAGTGTCCGGCCGCGGCCGTGCAGCGCGGCTTCATGCATTTTATAGAGGGAGCGATACATCAAACGAGCAAAATAACCCTCGACCAAAAAACTGCGGCCGATGACCGAACCCATCAGGCTACCGATCGTGCTGTATTTTCCCAGCGAAACCAGCGAACCGAAGTCGCGGTACTGGAATTCTTCCAGCGGGTGGCCCGCCAGCAAATGCTCCAATTGCCTGACCATGAAATCCGATTGTTGATGCGCGGCCTGGGCGCGCGGCGGAACGTTTTGCGGAAAACCAGGGCGTGGACACGCAGCGCAATCCCCGATCGCAAAAATATTATCATCGAGCGTCGTCTGCAGCGTGGGTCGCACCGCCAATTGATTGATGCGGTTGGTTTCGAGACCAGCAATGTTGGCAAGGAAAGCCGGCGCCTGTACGCCAGCCGACCACACTACCAGTTCGGATGGAATGATCTTTCCATCGGAGAGCTTGACACCGTCCGTCAGAACCTCGGCGACCCGTGCGTTGGTGCGCACTTCCACACCCAACTTGACCAGCAACTCTCGGGTTGATGCGGAAATTCGCTCCGGCAACGCTGGCAGTACCCGATCGGCCGCCTCAATCAAAACGATCCGCAGGTCTCGCTCCGGGTCGATCCTGTCGAGCCCGTAGGCGATGATGGCCCGTGCAGTGTGATGCAGTTCTGCTGCCAACTCCGTGCCAGTGGCGCCAGCCCCGATGATGGCGACGTGAAGCTGGCCGGGCCGCACCGGCGTATCCTGGCTTTGCGCGCGAACGCAGGCATTTACCAGCCGGCGGTTGAAGCGCGCGGCCTGTTCCGGGGTTTCCAGCGGTACCGCAAATTCCTTGGCGCCCGGCGTTCCAAAATCGTTGGTAACGCTTCCGACCGCGACAATCAGCGTATCGTAGGCGACGTGCAATTCCGGGCTTATCTCGCGGCCCTCATCATCCACCGTTCGGGCCAGCGTAATCGTTTTCGCCGTCCGGTCTAGACCGGTCATTTCGCCGTTGCGGTAGCGAAAATGGTGCCAGTGCGCCTGGGCCATATAGTTAAGTTCGTGCTGGGAGCGACGGAGACTGCCGGCGGCGATGGAATGAAGCAGCGGTTTCCAGATGTGCGTACGGCTACGGTCGACGAGCGTAATCCTCGCCTTCTTGCGGCGGCCCAAGCTGTCGCCAAGTTTGGTCGCCAGTTCGAGCCCAGCGGCGCCACCACCGACGATGACAATATGGCGCGGCGGGCTATCCATAGTCTGAAGGATTCCGAGATTCGTTTATCGAGCACATAGGGCTGCATAGCATCCCCGAAGCAATTGAAAAAATATTGGATACTATGGTCATCCATTAAAAAAACTTATGGGCAAAAAGAATTGATTAGGCCACGACTGCGTGACAGCGTGGCGCAATTTTTAAGGAGGACGTATGAGCGACGTACTTACGACATCGTGCTTGCGTCTCGATCGCGCAAAGGACGCGCTCGTTCAGTCGCGTGCCCTGATCTTCGATGTCGATGGTACGCTGGCCGAGACAGAAGAGGTTCATCGTCAGGCTTTCAATACCGCTTTCGTCGAAGCCAACATGGATTGGTGCTGGGGACCTGCTGTCTACAAGGACCTCCTTCGGGTAGCGGGCGGCAAGGAACGGATCCGCGCCTTTGATCGCTTGCAAGGAGGGACGTCATTGCTCTCGGACGCCAAGGTCGCCGAATTGCATCGGATCAAAACCACGATTTACGCAGATTTAATCGCAAGTGGCGGCTGTCCGCTTCGTCCGGGGGTGGAGGCTCTGTTGACCGCAGCGCTGAGACGCGGTCAACGTTTGGCGATTGCGACGACGACCTCGCGCGGCAATATCGATGCATTGCTTGGGGCCGCATTAGGCAACGGTTGGGCAGATTTGTTTGCGACGATTGTCGCTGGCGACGAAGTACCGAAAAAGAAGCCGGCTCCGGATGTCTATCTGGAAGTGTTGTCCCGATTAGACATGGCCGCGTCGCAGTGCCTTGCGATTGAGGATTCCGGCATAGGCCTGGTTGCGGCGTCGAGCGCTGGAATTCCAGTGCTTATCTTACGAAGCGCCTATTTTCGAGACGACGATTTCTCGGATGCGCTTCTTGCGATCGACAATCTAACCGAAGTGACCGGTATATAGGGTGCGGGCCTTGTCTGTTTGGCGCGAAAACGCGGGCTCTGCATCCGAGAGCTTCAAGCCGCGTTCGAGCCGAATTCCGGCACCGCGTCCTTGAGGATCGCCTTGATCGTCGTTGGATCGTCGTGCTCGATCGCCTGCCGGAGCGCACCCATCCAGGTCTTCAGCGCCTGCATCGGTGGCTCGTTGGGCTTGGCCGCCATGACGCCGGCGAGCCCAATATCGACCGGCGGCTCTTCGCTGGCGAACAGGATTTCGTTGAGCCGCTCGCCCGGCCGCATCCCGGTGAACACGATCTCGATATCCTCGCCGGGTTGTAGCCCGGAGAGACGGATCATGCGCTCCGCAAGATCGACGATCTTTACCGGCTGACCCATGTTGAGCACATACACCGACACACTCGGCCGCAGCGCGCCGAGCGCATGCGTCGCAGCTGTAATCACGAGATCGCAGGCTTCGCGAATGGTCATGAAGTAACGCACCATCTCGGGATGGGTCACCGTGACCGGCCCGCCCGCCTCGATCTGCGCCTTGAATTTCGGCACCACCGAACCGTTGGAGGCCAGCACGTTGCCGAACCGCACCGAGATCAGCCGCATGCGCTTGGCGCGCCCTTGTGCGAGATCGTGGTCCAGGGCCTGGCAGTACATTTCGGCAAAGCGCTTGGTCAGGCCGAGCATCGAGACCGGCTCGATCGCCTTGTCGGTCGAAATCATCACCATCGCTTCGGCGCCGGCCGCGAGTGCTGCGTCCGCGACATTGACCGAACCGAAGATATTGGTCTTGACGCCCTCGCTCCAGTCGCGCTCGAGGATCGGCACATGCTTCAGCGCCGCGGCGTGGAACACGATGTCGGGTTTGAACTCCGTCATCAGCCGCAAGATGCGTTCGCGGTCGCGGATGTCGGCGATGTGTCCGTCCGACGTCGGCCTCGACCTGTTGGGCGGCCAGCGTCTCGGTGATGGCGTAAAGCGCCGGCTCGGAATTCTCGATGATCAGAAGCCGCGCCGCGCCGAAGGCGACGACCCGCTGGCAAATCTCGGCCCCGATCGAGCCGCCGCCGCCGGTGACAATCACGGACTTGTCTTTCACCAGGGCTTCCAGCCGCGCATAGTCGATGGTGGAACTCGGCCGCAACAACAGGTCTTCGACCGCGACCGGCGCAAGGCGCGGCGTTTCACCGCCTTCCAGCGATGGCAGGCGGCTCACGATCAACCGCAGGCGCCTGGCACGCATCATGAAGGTTTCCGGATGCGCTTCCGCGTCGAAAGATGAGGGCAGCATCACGGCGCGTGCAATCGGCTTGTTGCGCCGCGCGAAATCGGCAGCGACGTCCTCGATGTCGTCGATGTTGCCGAGCACGGGAACGTTGCGGATCAACTGGCCGCGATCGGCGAGCGACGGCGAGAGGATGCCGATCGGCCAGATCCGCTTCACCGCGCCGCTTTCGATGCCGCGCAACAACACCTCGGCATCAGCGGTGCGGCCGACCAGAAGCGTCGGCGAAGCGTCCTCGGCTTTGGCGTGATGGCGGACCCGCGTATAGCGGAAATAACGATAGGCAAAGCGCAACGCGCCGAGCGAGGTGATTTCAAGAAACCAATAGAGGACGATGGTTACCTTGCCGAAAAAGAAGGTGCCGTGCACGTTGGGCGCCACCAGGATGTAGTCCAGCACCAACAGCGAAACGGCCAGCACCGTGGCCGCGCGCAGGATGTTGAGGGCATCCGGCAGCGAGATGAAGCGCCATTTGGTGGTGGTGAGATTGAAGAGATAACAAACCGCGACGCTGAACGCGAGGAAGTACGGCAGGATGCGCAGCATCAACGGCAGGCGTTCGGCAAACTGTTCACTGCCTTCGAAACGCAGATAGAAGGCGGCAAAAAACGCTAACGCCGTCGCCAGAACGTCGTGCAGGGCGATCAGGTAGTTGCGCAAGGTCAGATGCGTCAAACGTGTCATGGAAAGACCGATAAACCATCTCCGGCGCGCTGGAAAGCGCGGTAAACGTATCAGGAAACTCCAGCCGCGGGCGCGCTGGCTGTTCCCTTTTTCTTGAGTACGACGCCACCGGCCACGCCGACCCCGATCACATACATCCAGCCTTCGTGAAAATCGAACAAATGGGAGTTGAACAGCGAGGTGAAGATGTTCTGCACCACCACCAATAGCCCGATCCAGTTGAAGAGACCTGGCCCACGAAACAACATCAGATGCGAAAACCAGATTGCATAGAGTACGACGACGCCGAGCACGCCCCACTGCACCGCGACGTTCAGGGTCTGGTTATGCGGATTCCTGATCACTTCTGCGCCAATACCGGTCTGTCCGGCGGCGGCCCGTTCGAATAACCCCTCGGTCGATCCTGTGCCGTGACCCGCAACGGGCGCCTCGACGAAAAACCGCAGCGACTTCCGCCAGAACTCAAGCCGCTCACCGACCGAGGTAACGGCGCCCTGGTCCCTGTAAAGTTGGTATTCATGGCCGATCGAGGCGATCTTTTCTTGCAGAAGCGGCGAGGCCGCCCAGGCAATGAGGCCTGCGACCGCGGCTGCGCACAGGATCATCAGCGTGGTCCGCCACTTCAGGTGCAGCATCGCGAACACGGCGAGCATGAGCGGGATCGTGACCAGCGCCGTGCGCGAGACGATCACGAAAGCCATGTTGGACAGAAAGCCCAAAGCAAGCGCGCCGAGCAATAACGCCAGGCCGATTTTTTTGGCACGCAGCAGCGTGGCGATCGGAAAAGCCAGCGCCACAGCGCACAGCGCGAATTCCTGGCTCTGATCGATATAGTTCTTCACGAAGATGCCGGGCAAATCGACGCCCCCGATCCTCGCCTTGAGCGTCATATCCGGAAAGAACAGGACGATCCAGGACATCGCCAGCAACCCGACGCAGGACGCCAGGAACGCAGTCAAAACCCACAAGCCGCGTTGCGATCGTTCGAAATGGTAGAACAACAGCGGCAGTAGCAGAAATTTGGCGGTCGGCGCGACCGCATAAAATCGCAGGCCCCAGCGCGCGTCCGACCACAGCGTGCCGGCCAGCGCGAGCGCGAACAGCGCAATCGGCGCGGCGCAGATCGGACGCTTCAGGGAGCTAATGAACGCGCCGGCATTGATCGTCGGCAGCATCACGATCACAAGCACGACGGCGAAAATGGCAACCAGCGACGTCGACCACGGCAATGAAGCTGCCAGCAGCACGGCAAAGATATCGGCGGTGTCCATCCACGCCGCCGGATCGCGCCATCGTCTTAACAGCAGCGCGCCGATCGGCTCAGCGGCAGCCGTCACGCCTTGCCTCCGCGGGCACGATCGACCAGCGAGGTCGTGCTGAAGCCCTGGAGCACCTCGACGAGGATCACCTGGCCGCCATGCGCCTCGACGATCTCGTGGCCCACGACCTGCTCGCGGGTATAGTCGCCGCCCTTGACCAGCGCGCTCGGCTTGATCTGCTCGATCAGCTTCAGCGGCGTGTCTTCCTCGAAAATCACGACGAGATCGACCGCCTCCAGCGCCGCCAGCACCTCGGCACGGGCGCGTTCGCTTTGCACCGGCCGTGTCTCGCCCTTCAGCCGCTTGACCGAGGCATCGCTGTTGAGACCGACGACCAGGCGATCGCAGGCGCCGCGCGCCGCGGTCAGGACCTTGACGTGGCCGGGATGCAGGATGTCGAAGCAGCCATTGGTGAAGCCGATCCTTAGATCTTGATGGCGCCACTCTTCAAGCCGGGTCTCGAGCTCTACGCCAAGGGCGACGATCTTTTCTTCGGCGGCGAGAAACGCGTGCGGCAGGATCTGCCGGCGCAGTTCGGCCGCCGTCACGCTCGCGGTTCCCTTTTTGCTGACGGCAACGGCCGCAGCCGCGCTCGCGAGCCGGATCGCGTCTTCCCAACCGGCCCCTGCCCCGCACGCCACCGCCAGAACAGCTGCGACCGTGTCGCCGGCGCCGGAAACATCGCGCACCTTGACGGGAAAAGCGGGCACATGGATGAGCTCGCCCCCGCGGGCTACCAGTGTCATGCCGTGCTCGCTTTGCGTCACCAGCACCGCCTCGCAATCAGCGAGCTGCATCACATCAGGCGCGGCGGCCGCGATACTCTCATTTGAATCCGCGCGGCTGCGGGTCGCTTCCGCAAACTCTTTCCGGTTCGGCGTCAGCAGCGTCGCGCCGCGATAGATCGCGAAATTGGCGCTCTTGGGATCGACGATCACGACTTTGGCGAGCTTGCGGGCGGCATCGATGACGTTGCGGATCACGCGCGCGGTCAGCACACCCTTGGCGTAGTCGGACAGCAGCACGACATCGGCCCGCGGGATCAGCGGCAAAATCGTGTCGATCAGTTGCTGCTCGGTCTCACCCGCGGCCGGATGGGTCATTTCCCAATCCGCCCGCAGCATGTGAGTGCGAAAATGTTCGGAAACAAAACGCACCTTGCGCGTCGTCGGCCGCGATGGGTCGGTGACGAGAACGCTTTCGATCAGCGGTTCCTTTTCCAGCGCTACCTCGAGCTCAGCGCCTGCCGCGTCGTTGCCGATCAGGCCGACAAAAATGCATTTGGCGCCGAGCGACGCGATGTTGCGCGCGACATTGCCGGCGCCGCCGATATTGGTTTCGCTGCGCCGCGCAGCAATTACCGGAGCTGGCGCTTCCGGCGAAATCCGCGACACCTCGCCGTAGACGAATTCATCCAGCATGAGGTCGCCGACGCAAAGTACCGTCTGGCCGACCATCGCGCGGTGAAAGGATTCAAAATCGAACATCGGTTTGCCGTTGTGTCCGCTCAGCGATAGCGATCGGGGGAATTGAGATAGCCCTTGACGTAAAGGCCGACCGCTTCCTCGAGCGCCGTGAAGCCGCCGTTATAGCCCGCGCGCTGCAAGCGATCGACCTTGCTCTGGGTGAAATACTGGTAACTGTCGCGAATGGATGCGGGCATGTCGACGTATCGGATATTGGGCGCGGCACCCAGCGCCGCATAGGCCGAGAGCATCAGATCCCTGAAGCTGCGCGCCTTGCCGGTCCCAACATTGAAGAGACCCGAGACCGACGGTGTCGCCAGCAGCCACATCACCACCCGCACGACATCATCGACATAGATGAAATCGCGGCGCTGGTCGCCATCGTCAATGCCGTCGCGGTGCGACTTGAAGAGCTCGACGACGCGCCCGCCTTTGATGTCGTCGAAGCGTCGCGCCAGCACGCTCGCCATCGTGCCCTTGTGGTATTCGTTGGGCCCGAACACGTTGAAGAATTTCAGCCCCGCCCATTGCGGCGGCAACTTTTCCGCCCGCGAGGCGCGCTCCATCACCGCCATGTCGAACAGATGCTTGCTCCAGCCGTAGAGGTTCATCGGCCGCAGCTGCTTCAACGCAGTCAGCGAGGGATCATCATCAAAGCCCTGTTCGCCATTTCCATATGTTGCTGCCGAGGAGGCATAGATGAACGGCGTCGCGTGCGCGGTACACCAGTCGAGGAGCCGCATCGAGAAACGGAAATTGGTCTCGATGACGAGATCGCCGTCGGTGGCGGTGGTCTCGGAAATCGCCCCCATATGGATGACGGCCTCACACTTGCGGCCACTCAGCCAGGTGAGCAGTTCGGCCGGCGGCACGATATCGGCCAACTGGCGCTTGGCGAGGTTGCGCCATTTGCCGCTGTCGCCGAGCAGGTCGCAGACGACTACATCCGTGCGGCCCGCCTCGTTAAGCGCGGCCACGACATTCGACCCGATAAAACCGGCCCCACCGGTCACCAGCAGCATTCCGCACCCGCCTGTATTGAGAGCTTAAGCTTTGCCTTAACCTTGTCCGGCAGGCAACTTCAGCCGCCCCTTATGGTGAAGGCCGGAAGCCCCCTTTTTCAGGACTTTACCTCCCCGTGATGAGCCGTTACCGAGACGACCATGCCCAGCGGCCATGAATATATGAATATTGATTCAGACCATGTTGTGGCCGTTGAAGACGCGAGCGATACCCGCCCGATTCTGATCATCCCGTATATGTGGATCGGCGATTACGTCCGGGGCCATAGCGTGGTGCGGGTGCTGAACCAGCGTTTCCCCAACCGGCCCGTCGATCTCCTGGCTACCTCGCTATGCGCGCCCCTGGTCGACTATATGCCGGGTGTCCGCGCGGGCATCGTATGGGACCTGCCGCGCGGCCGGCTGGCGGTGGCCAGGCAATTCGGTCTCGCCGCGGAGCTGAAGGCCCGAAATTACGCCACCGCGCTGGTCCTGCCGCGGACCTGGAAATCGGCTCTCGCGCCGACGCTGGCCGGGATCCCGGAAAGAGTGGGTTTTGTCGGCGAGGCGCGGTTTGGGCTTCTCAATCGGTGGCGCTGGGGCGAAAAGGCCCTGCCCCGTTTCATTGACAAGAATGCCGCACTGGCGTTGCCCGATGGCGCCGCCCTGCCGCCGGAATGGCCGGTGCCGCAACTGAGAGTGTCCGCCGGCGAAGTGGCGCGGTTCCGGCAGACAAAGGGACTGGGCCAAGGCGCCGCGGTGGCGCTGGCGCCAGGCTCGGTCGGCTCCTCCAAGCGCTGGACTTACTATCCGCAGGCGGCTCGGTTGTTGGCCGAACGCGGCCTGGATGTCTGGGTTGTCGGCGGCCCCGGCGAAGCGGCGATCGCCGCCGAGATCGTGGCGGCCGGAGGCGCACGCGTACGCAACCTTGTCGACGTTGCCGGCACTGATCTGCGCGACGGCATTCTGGCGATGGCCGCGGCCAGCCTCGCAGTATCAAACGATTCCGGCCTGATGCATATCGCAGCCGCCTTGGGTACGCCGACCATCGGAATTTTCGGTCCCACCAGCCCCTATCACTGGGCGCCGCTCAACGGCCTTGCCGCAACCGTTCAAACCAAAACCAACGTTCCGTGCCAGCCCTGCCATCGCCCTGTCTGCACCATGAACGATCATCGCTGCATGCGCGATATTCCCGCGAGCGACGTCGTCGAAATCGTGGCCAAGATACTGGCTGAGGCGGGTGGCGCTATAACCAGTTCGTCATTCCGGGATGGTGCGTAAGCACCAGACCCGGAATGACAGTGAGCTTGCACAGGTTAGGGATGGTCATTACCAAGATGGAATCAAACCCTCACGGTGACGCTTGAGCCCGACTTCGAAAGACCCGATTGCCGCGCATCTAAAGCTCTCGCGCGACACCCTTGAACGCGCGATGCAAGATGCTGGTCTGTGTGATACCGCGCGCAAGATCGCCGACGTCATTGCGAGCGCGCTTGCCGCCGGCAACAAGCTTCTGCTCGCAGGCAATGGCGGCAGCGCCGCCGACGCCCAGCATATCGCCGCCGAAATCGTCGGCCGCTACAAGAGGGATCGCCGGGCCTATGCCGCGATTGCATTGACCACGGACACCTCGGCACTGACAGCGATCGGCAATGACTACGGCTTCGAGCAAATCTTCGCGCGACAGGTCGAAGGGCTCGGCCAACGCGGCGACGTGTTGCTCGCGATCACGACCTCGGGCCGCTCGCCAAATATTTTGGCGGCGCTAAAAGCGGCGCGGCAGCGGGGACTGGTCACGATCGGTTTCACCGGCGCCAAAGGCACGTCAATGGCAGCGTTGTGCGACCATCTGCTGATCGCGCCGAGCGACGACACCGCGGTGATCCAGCAAATCTACATGGCGTTCGCGCACGGCATCTGTGACGTGATCGAACAGACGCTGACGGGCAAATGACCGATCCTGCTCTCGCGCCAAATTCTATCGCGCCAAGACCGGCAGCGTTTCTCGACCGCGACGGCGTCGTCAATCATGACGACGGCTATATCTCAACCAGCGACCGCATCCGCTGGATGCCGAATGCGGCGAAGGCGATCCGTAGGCTCAACGAGGCCGGCTATTTCGTGTTCTTCTTTACCAACCAGGCCGGCGTAGCGCGTGGTCTCTACACCGAAGCAGCGCTCAATGCGCTGCATGACTGGATGCGCGCCGAGCTCGCCACCCAAGGCGCCATCATCGACGACATCCGCTATTGCCCGCATCATCCGCAAGGGACGGTTGCGGGTTATCTCGAAGACCATCACTGGCGCAAACCGAAACCCGGCATGATCCTCGATCTGATGGCGCATTGGCCGGTGCGCCGCGAAGGCAGCTTTGTCATCGGCGATCGCGAGAGCGACATCGAGGCGGCGCAAGCAGCCCACCTGCCCGGCTTTCTGTTTGTCGGCGGCGATCTCGATGCGTTTGTGGAAAATATTCTCGAACACAGACTAGGCTAACGTAGTAGCTACAGCCTGATCGAGACGGGCGACTAGCTGGACCCGCGTTCGGCGAAAACAAGGAAATCAGAGCTGAGCGCCGGCATTGCCGCAGCCGGGACATGTCCTTCAATCAGTTTCGCCACCGCGACAGAAGACTTCGGCATGACCGTGTTGAACGGAGAAAATGTCTGATTGAGGTAGATGAAGCGGGTGACGCGTAGACCTGCCACGCGCGCCATCTCCTCGACCTCATTGGCGCGATAGGCATGGGTCGCAAAGGACTGTCCGAATACGCCTCGCTTGACGAGTGGTTTCGCAAGCTTCATCAGGCTGCGAAGCGAGTGGTCGACTGAACCGCGATTGGTAAAGCTGACGATCGCGGTCCCCTTCGGGGCGAGCCGATCGCCGATGAAGCGCCAGGTTTCCGCCAATTCGGCGGGGTCCTGATACGTGGTGACGCCAAGCAGAAAGATGAAGTCGAACCGCTCTCGGGGCCACACGATCTCATGTGCGCGTCCGACAAAAGCCCGATCCGCCGGAATATCGCTCTGGGCGAGCATTTGGCCCGATATGTCGCATCCGAAGTAATCGACATCGGGAAATCGATCGATCAACTCGTCATAGAGCGCGCCGGTGCCGGCGCCGATGTCGAGCGCGCTTTTGCCTTCGAAGGCAAAACCATCGATCGCAGCTTTCAATCTCTGTCGAAAAAAGAAGTTGTGGAACGGATTTTGGGCGGCGTAGCGCGATCGGTAGCCCGCCGAAATCTGGTCGAAATATTGCGCAACTTCTGCGTTCTGTTTCACCGGCCTCCCCCCGCCGAAAGGTTAGCTACCCGAGAGGTTCAGAACAAGCAAACACCCCTGCCTCCCGTCGCGTCACTTCGCCGCGATAGCCAACCGCCAGCCGTTTAAATCGTGGCGCGGGCGCACAACCCCGAGCATCCGATTCGGGATCGAATTTGCTTGAAAAAGCCCCTCAGGGCGGGCAAACCGACGCGGATGGCCGAACTTCCAAAGAAAATCACCGATGATCCCTATGGCGCGGCGATCCTGATTCGCCGTCTGATCACGGAACAGGGCGCGGTCTATTGGCGGCGCTATCTGCAGGCGTTTGCGCTGATGGCGGTCTCGGCCGCGACCACCGCCGGATCGGCCTGGCTGCTGGGCCAGGTGATCAATCAGGCCTATGTCGACAAGAACATCCGCGGCATTGCGATCCTGTCCGGCGTCACGGTCGTCATCTTCATCATCAAGGGCGCGGCGACTTACGGGCACCAGGTTATTTTATCGCAGATCAGTAACGCCATCCTCGCCAACAACCAGCGCTCGCTGTTCGCCAAGCTGATGAACGAAAGCGTCGGCTTCTTCTCCGACCGGCATTCATCCGAATTTCTGGCGCGCCTCACCGCCGGCGCCAATTCTGTCACACAGGTGCTCAGCCTCCTGATCAATGCAGTCGGCCGCGACGTGCTTTCGCTGATTGCGCTGATCACGGTCATGGTATCGCAAGACCCGCTGATGTCGCTGCTGGGTTTTCTGGTCGCCCCTCCCGCGATGCTGGTGCTGCGCAAGCTGGTCCGGCGTATCAAGAGCCTCGCTCACACCCAGTTCAGCGGCACCGCCGATATCATGGAGACGATGCAGGAATCCCTGCAAGGCATCCGCACCGTCAAGGCCTTCACGCTCGAAGATACGATGCGCGCACGCATCGACGCCAGCATCACAGGCGTCGAGGACAACGCCAACAAGATGGCGCGGGTTTCCAATCGTGCGAGCCCGCTGATGGAAACGCTGGGTGGCCTCGCCGTCGCCGGCACCCTGATGTATGCGGGCTATAACGTGGTCGCGAATGGCGCGACGCCCGGAGCGTTCTTCTCGTTCCTGACCGCGTTTCTTCTGGCTTATGAGCCAGCCAAGCGGCTGGCGCGGCTCAATCTCGAACTGAACTCCAGCCTGATCGGCGCCCGCAAACTGATCGAAATCATCGACAGCCCCGCGAGCGAGCCCGACGACGGCGACAAGCCGCAGCTCAAACTGACCGACGCGCGGGTCGAACTGCGCGATGTCTCATTCGCCTACCGGCCGAATGAGCCGGTGCTCAACCACATGAGCTTTGTCGCCGAGCCGGGCAAGGTCACCGCACTGGTCGGCCCTTCCGGTGGCGGCAAGTCCACCGTGCTCGCGTTGTTGCTCCGTTTCTATGAGACGGGCAGCGGCGAAATCCTGATCGACGGCCAGGCGATCTCAAGCGTCTCGCGGCACTCGTTACGAAACCAGACCGCCTATGTCGGACAGGACGTCTATCTGTTTCGCGACACCATTGGCGCCAACATCGCCTTCGGCAAGCACGGCGCAACCCAGGACGAGATCGTGGCGGCTGCGAAAGCCGCCTGCGCCCACGACTTCATCATGGGCTTTCCGCTCGGCTACGAAACGCCGGTCGGCGAACACGGCACGCAACTCTCCGGCGGCCAGCGCCAGCGCATCGCGGTGGCGCGTGCGCTGCTTCGAAATGCGCCGATCATCCTGCTCGATGAGGCAACCGCCGCGCTTGATTCCGAATCCGAAAAACAGGTGCAGGAAGCGATCGAACATCTCTGCCAGAACCGCACCACGATCGTGATCGCGCACCGCTTGCATACAATCATGCACGCCGACACGATCCTGGTGGTCGAGGGCGGGGAAATTGTGGAGAGCGGACGGCACGACGATCTGCTGCGCCGCAGCGGCCGTTATGCGTCGTTCTTCCGCCTGCAACAGCGCGATGCCGGGCCGCCTACGCTGGCGCCGTCAGACGCAACGGCGTAAAAAGGCTTCACAGGACTAACCCGAACCAACAACGAGAGCGCTTGCATGAACGCCACTTCCTTCGTCATCCCCGCCCCGCCCCAGCCGTCGCTTCCCGTCGTCGGCGAAACGAAGGCCTATCCGGTTCGCCGCATCTGGTGCGTCGGGCGCAACTATCTGGAGCACATCCGCGAGATGGGGAATGACGAGCGGGCGCCGCCGTTCTTCTTCGCCAAGCATGCTGACATGCTGGTCGCCGATGGCGCCACCGTCCCCTATCCGCCGCTGACCAAGGACCTGCATCACGAGGTGGAACTGGTCGTCGCCATGAAGAGCGGCGGGCTGAATATTCCGGCCGACAAGGCGCTCGAGCACGTCTATGGCTACGCGGTCGGCATCGACCTCACCCGGCGCGATTTGCAGATCGCCTCGCGCAAGAAGGAGCGTCCGTGGGAAGTCGGCAAGTCCTTTGACTATTCCGCGCCGTGCTCGGCGATCGAGCCGGCTGCGAAGATCGGCCATCCGTCAAAAGGCAAGATCTGGCTCACGGTCAACGGCAAGGAAACCCAGAAGGGCGACCTCACCGAGTTGATCTGGAGCGTGCCGGAAATCATCTGGCAATTGTCGCAGCAGGTGAAGCTTGCCGCCGGCGATATCATCATGACCGGGACGCCGGCGGGCGTGTCGCAGCTTCAGCCCGGCGACAAGATCGAGTGCGGCGTCGACGGCGTCGGCACGCTGAAGGTTTCGATCGGTCAGCCGGAGAAGTGACGAAGGCATTGGCCTTCGTCATTCTCGGAATGACGCGGGCGGTTACGCCCTTGCCATGGCTTGCAGGCCTTTGAACGTCAGGCGCTTGGGATCTTTCACCCCGGAGAGATAAAGACGGCGGATGAAGGCCGCGACCAGATCGCGGTCGCAATCGGTCAACGCCACTATGGCATCAATGGCAATTCGCTGGGCGTCCATGGGTTTCCTCATGCGGCCGCAAAGTCCCGGCCACCCCATCCTAGGATACGCCAATTAATTTGGCGTTAACCCTCTCGTATGATTGGGTATGATCTCCAATTCGAGGAAGGGGGCGTATACGTGAAACAACGCATATCGCAGCCTTCGGGTTTCCCAAGGCGCTCAGGAATACTTCATCACGCCGTCATCGACCTTGCCGAGACGCAGCCACTTGTAGGGTGGGCAAAGCGAAGCGTGCCCACCTCACTCTCCGAATGATCCAGCAATCTCTTTTACATCTCCGCCCCAATCGGCGGGAAGTAACCGACGCTCGACGAACCCATGGAAGCTGCTGTGAGGCCAGTCCGCCACACGGGTGACATATCCATGCTTCACTGGGTTGAAATGAACGTAGTCGATATGCCGTTCGAGGTCGTTCTCGTCACGAATAGCGTGTTCCCAATACCGACGCTGCCAGATGCCCTTTTCGCGCTTCGCGACCTTGCTCAGCGATCTCGACCGCGGCTCGAGACCACGTGAGAACCCGCTTTTGATAAGACTCCATCTTCGGGCGAAATCTTTGTCGTGCTCCGGCAATGCCCAAACGGCGTGAATATGGTCGGGCAAAATACACACGGCAATGGTTTCGAACGGGTGACGCTTCCGAACCATGCGGTATGCATTTCGCAAGCGTTCAATGTCCTCGATCAGCAGACGGCTCGAACGGTCGGCGAGAACAACCGTGAAAAAGAATACACCTCCGTTGATGTTTGATCGACGATAATTGGGCATACCGCATTGTATCATTAAAAAGGTGGGCACGCTTCGCTTTGCCCACCCTACCTGGCTCAAGCGCCGAGCTTCGGTTTCCCAGGTACTCAGGAATACTTCATCACGCCGTCATCGACCTTGCCGAGACGCAGTGTGACGAGGTCGAGCGCGTAGTTCTGGTACAGCCGCCACGGCCGTTTCGAGCCTTGCTTCGGCATTTGCGCGATCGAGCGCTGCACATAGCCTGACGTGAACGACAGCGCAGGCAATTCGTCGATTGAGGGATCGACATTGTGCGGCACGCACTGCTTGTAGCCATGCCGATCCATATAATTCAGGAGGCGGCAGACATATTCGCAAGTGAGGTCGCATTTCAGCGTCCAGGATGCGTTGGTGTAGCCGAACGTCGACGCCAGATTAGGCACATCCGAATACATCATGCCCTTGTAGTTCAGCGTCTTGGCGAAATCGATCGCGCGGCCGTCGACCGCAACCTGCATGCCGCCGAGCACCTGCCACACGAGCCCGGTCGCGGTCACGATGATATCGGCCTCGAGCTCGCTGCCGTCCTTCAGGCGAATGCCGTTTTCGGTGAAGCGGTCGATCTCGCTGGTCACGACGGAAGCGCGCTTTTCCCGGATCGACTTGAACAGATCGCCATCGGGTACCAGACACAGCCGCTGGTCCCAGGGATTGTAGCGCGGGCTGAAATGGGTCGCGATGTCATAGTCGGGCCCGAGCGCCATTCGCACGCCGCCGAGGATCAACTTCCTCACCCGTTCGGGCTGGCGCCGCGCCAGCTGGAAGAAATACATGCCAAACATCACGTTGCGCCAGCGGA
The DNA here is from genome assembly GCA_963752265.1 of uncultured Alphaproteobacteria bacterium. GTDB lineage: Bacteria > Pseudomonadota > Alphaproteobacteria > Rhizobiales > Xanthobacteraceae > Bradyrhizobium. Next base: position 8,427 of record CAVVZW010000013.1, on the reverse strand, counting down.
TCAGGTGATAGGCGATGCTGTCGCCCAACCTCCTGCGCAATTTGATGGCGAGATCATCCTGCGCCGGGCGCGACACCACATAAGTCGGCGAACGCTGCAACATCGTGACGTGAGCGGCTGACTTCGCCATCGCCGGTACCAGCGTCACGGCGGTCGCGCCCGAGCCGATCACCACCACACGTTTGCCCGCATAATCGAGGGTTTCAGGCCATTTCTGCGGATGAATGATCTCGCCCTTGAAATTATCGCGGCCGAGAAATTCCGGCGTGTAGCCCGCTTCGTAGCGGTAATAGCCAGAGCACCCGAACAGGAAATTGCAGGTGAAGCGTACGGTCTCGACCGCGCCTTCGTCCGAGGCCCGCTCGGCTTCTACGGTCCAGCGCGCGTCTGCCGTGGACCACGAGGCCCGTTTGACCTTGTGATGGAAGCGAATCTTCTTGTCGATGCCGTTCTCGGTCGCGGTATCGCGCACGTATTTCAGGATGCTCGGCCCGTCTGCGATCGCCTTCGGATTGGTCCACGGCTTGAAGGAATAGCCGAGCGTGAACATGTCGCTGTCGGAGCGGATGCCGGGATAGCGAAACAGATCCCAGGTGCCGCCGATGCAATCGCGCCCCTCAAGAAGAGCAAAGCTCTTCGATGGAGATTTCTGCTGAAGATGATACGCAGCACCAATGCCGGAGAGCCCGGCGCCGACGATCAGGACATCGAAATGTTCAGGTGGCATAGCGCTCTCCGAGGGCGGCCGGCGATCATAATCGAAAGAGCCGGATCGCCCATGTCGTCATACGCGGGCTTGACCCGCGTATCTATCATCTTCGAGAGATGGATTGCCGGGTCAAGCCCGGCAACGACAAAAAACACCGCCGTTCCGCAATGCGGACAAGCGCGCGCCAGCAGTTATCCGAACAGCCAGGACATGGGATTGGCGATCGGCCTGTTTTCGACGATGAGCAGGCTGCCTTTGACGACGCGGACCAGTGACCAGATGAACCACCAGACGAGAATCGGGATACCGATCAGCACGATGCTCAGCAAAAGGCCGATAACAAGGTACTGCAGTCCAAACCAGAAGGTCCTGATCTGAAACTGGTAATGCGACTGCATTACCGGATCGGCGTCATCAACCTTCACATGCGCGATGATGACGCCAATCAGCGCCAAGGTCCCGGCGCTGAAATAGCTCAGGAAGTAAAGCGCGTAGACGGCGATGGCGAGAACATTGTCCGAGACAACGGGCCGCGGGGTTTCGTAAGGAAGAGACATGACCGCCTCCGTCGCGAGGGGGATTCCTCGAGCTCTGCGGACGCCCGTTGGTCGCGCGGGCCATGGCCGAGGTTCAATGAACCGCCGGCCCGCAACTGAGATCATTGCGCTGTGTGGATAGCGCGCCGCATGATGTTGAGCCGCTTGGGGCCAAAGTCACGCTCGACCACCTGCCATCCCAGCCTTTCATAAAGACCGGCCGTGGCATCGGCTGCGTTTAGATAAATAACCGCGTGACCCAACTGGCGCGCATGCGCTTCGACGGCGCGCACGAGCGCTTGACTCGGTTGGTCGCGCAGGTGGACGATTTGATATGTCATGGAAGATACGCACAAGGGCTGTCATACGCGGGCTTGCCCCGCGTATCCATCGCCTTTGTAAAGATGAATTGCCGGATCAAGTCCGGCAATGACACCGACAATCAATACCGGTAATGATCCGACTTGAACGGGCCCTCGACCTTGACGCCGATGTAGTCGGCCTGGTCCTTGCGCAGCGTGGTCAACTTCACGCCGATCTTGGCGAGGTGCAGACGGGCCACCTTTTCGTCCAGTGACTTCGGCAGCACGTAGACTTCCTTCTTGTACTTACCGTCCTTGTTGTTGGCGAACAGCTCGATTTGCGCCAGCGTCTGGTTGGTGAAGGAGGCCGACATCACGAAGGACGGATGGCCCATCGCGTTGCCGAGGTTCACCAGCCGGCCTTCCGAAAGCAGGATGATGCGGTGCTTGTCGGGGAATTCGATCTCGTCGACCTGCGGCTTGATGTTGGTCCACTTCAGGTTCTTCAAACCCGCGATCTGGATCTCGTTGTCGAAGTGGCCGATATTGCAGACGATGGCGCGGTCTTTCATCGCGCGCATGTGCTCGATGGTGATGATGTCCTTGTTGCCGGTCGCGGTAACGAAGATGTCGGCGCGAGGTGCGGCGTCTTCCATGTTGGTGACTTCATAACCTTCCATCGCCGCCTGCAACGCGCAAATCGGATCGACTTCGGAGACCATGACGCGGCAACCGGCCTGACGAAGCGAAGCCGCCGAACCCTTGCCGACGTCGCCGAAGCCAGCGACCATCGCGATCTTGCCCGACATCATCACGTCGGTGCCGCGGCGGATGCCGTCGACCAGCGATTCACGGCAGCCATAAAGGTTGTCGAACTTCGACTTGGTGACGCTGTCGTTGACGTTGATGGCGGGCCACAGCAGCGTCCCCGCCTTCTGCATATCGTAGAGACGATGCACGCCCGTGGTGGTCTCTTCCGAAACGCCCTGGATCGACTTGGCGATGCCAGCGAAGTAGCCCTTCGGCTTCTCCTTGAGTTGCTTCTTGAGCAGCGCAAAGAAGACTTCCTCTTCTTCCGAACCCGGTTTGTCGAGGAACGCCGTATCGCCGTTCTCAGCCCGAAGGCCAAGATGCACGTACATGGTGGCGTCACCGCCGTCGTCGAGGATCATGTTGGGATGGCCACCCCCATGCCAGTCGAACAGCTTGGCGGTGTAGTCCCAATAATCCTTCAGCGTTTCGCCCTTGACCGCGAACACCGGAATGCCGGCCGCCGCAATCGCGGCCGCCGCATGGTCCTGCGTCGAATAGATGTTGCAGGAGACCCAGCGGATGTCGGCCCCTAACGCGGCCAGCGTCTCGATCAGGACGCCGGTCTGGATCGTCATGTGCAGCGAGCCTGCGATCCGCGCGCCCTTCAAAGGCTGTTTGGGACCATATTCCTCGCGCGTCGCCATCAGGCCGGGCATCTCGGTCTCGGCCAGCGAGAGCTCCTTGCGGCCGAATTCGGCGAGCGCAATGTCCTTGACGATATAATCGGTGAAGCCGGGCTTGGTGGCGGTCATGTAAAATTCCTGTTCCCTTGCATGTCATTCCGGTGCGCGAGTGAAACGAGCGAACTACGATGTGCAATTGCACTTCGGAGAATCTCGAGATTCCGGGTCGGCGCCTTACGGCGCATCCCGGAATGACGGTTAAAAAATTTACACCGCGCGCTTGAGCGCGTCGGCCAAGTCAGTGCGCTCCCACGAGAAGCTGCCGTCCTTTTCCGGCGCGCGGCCAAAATGGCCGTACGACGCGGTCTTGCGATAGATCGGACGGTTGAGCTTCAAGGTGCGGCGGATGTTGGTCGGCGTCAGGCGGAACATTTCCGGCAACACCTTCTCGAGCTTCTTCTCGTCGACCTTGCCGGTGCCGTGGGTATCGACCAGCAGCGACATCGGATCGGCCACACCGATCGCATATGCCACCTGGATGGTGCAACGCTCGGCGAGACCAGCCGCGACCACGTTCTTGGCGAGATAGCGCGCGGCATAGGCGGCCGAACGATCGACCTTGGTCGGATCTTTACCCGAGAAAGCGCCGCCGCCATGCGGGGCATAGCCGCCATAGGTGTCGACGATGATCTTGCGCCCGGTGAGGCCGCAATCGCCGTCGGGTCCGCCGACCACGAAATTGCCCGTCGGGTTGACCAGGAAGTCGGACGACTTGCCCGGCATCCAGCCCTTCGGCAATGCGGATTCCACCGCGGTCGAGATCATGTCCTTGATCAGGCCGGGCGAGTACTTCTTGTTGTTGCGGCTTTTTTCATTGTGCTGCGTCGAGACCACGACCTTGGTGCAGCCGACCGGCTTGCCGTCGACATATTTCACCGTGACCTGGCTCTTGGCGTCTGGCTGCAAATCGGCGAGCGAGCCGTTGCGGCGCTTCTCCGAGAGAACCTTCAGGATGCGATGCGCGAAGAAAATCGGCGCCGGCATGAACGAGCCCTTCTGATAGACCTCGCTCTCGGTGCAGGCATAACCGAACATCATGCCCTGGTCGCCCGCGCCCTCTTCCTCGCCGCTCTTCTTTTTCTTGGCATCGACACCCATCGCGATGTCGGGCGACTGGCCGTGCAGCAGCACCTCGATGTCGGCGCCGTGGTAGGAGAAGCCGTTCTGGTCGTAACCGATATCCTTGACCACATCCCGCGCGATCTGGCTGATCAGTTCGCGATCGACGACGGAGACCCCGTGGATGTCGCGGAACAATTGTCCGCGGCCTTCGCCTGCGATGACAATCTTGTTGGTCGTGCACAGCGTCTCGCAGCCGAGCCGCGTATTGATCAGGCTGTCGTCGGCGATGCCGAGCTTGACGTCCTTCTCGATGAAGGCATCAAGGATCGCATCGGAGATCTGGTCGGAGACCTTGTCCGGATGACCTTCGGAAACCGACTCTGAGGTGAAGAGGTAAGACGCGCGCATCAAGGTAGCCCCTTTTTCCGCCTGATGTCGGCGGTTCGTTTCTAAATCTGTCCTGAATGGTCAATCCCGGCGACGCGAGATGACGTAGGATTCGTCGTAAAACCAGAGCCCGTTATGCTTGCGCAGAACCTCTCTGACGGCGTCGAGATAACGGCCACCCTGGGACATTTCCGTCAACCGGTCGTCTTCAATCTGTGCGACATACACCGCCGCATTCCATGCTGCAAAGGCCGTCGAGGTTCCGATCGAGCCGGTGACCTCGTTGGGCAGCGCTTCCATATCATACCGGAAGACCGAACGGGCATCGGCATAGGCGTTAAAGTTAAGATCGCGCCCGGCCGATCCCAGCTCGTATTTCACCGCGCGCAATAGCTCATGACGGCTGACCGCGAAAGGGTTTTCTCCGGGCCATACCGCCTGGATAATCTCTAATCCCGGGTCCTGGCCATGGGAGTGAATTCCGATCAGCCGGCCCCCCGCCCGCAAAGCGCGGCTTAAGGGCGCAATAATGCGTTTGGCGCGAAAATTGACGCTGGATTTGGCCCGATACGGCTGGGAGGCGATAATCAGGTCGAAATTGGCCTCGGACCGGCCCGCTCGCGGAATGATCGAATCGAGCAGGAATCGCTGGTCTTCCCGGTACAGCACCAGCGCCACGGGGCGTTCATAGATCGGCATGCCCGAGCGAGGGGAGACGCTGGCCCGCCAGTTCTGCTCCAGAAATGGCCCCAATTCGGCAATTTGGGCCTCGAAATCCCCTGAAGAACTCCCTCGCAGAGGGACTTCATGCCAGATCATGCTGGCCGCGGCTGCGGGCAAGGCCGGCGTCAGCCACGGCGCCTCGGCGTAATACATATTGGTCAGCACAAATACCGTCGCCGGATGCTCGAACAGCCGGTCGGGCACCTTGTCCAGCGTCAGCCGCACATCCTCCAGACTCAGTTCCTTGCCGGCGATATAGAACGGCATATGGGGAAAGCGGGTGTGCATGGAGCGCATCACCCGCGCCAGCACCGTGCCGTCGCCGCAACCGGCATCGAACACCCGAAGCGCCGGCGGGCGCGGGTGGATCGCCGAAAGCTCCAGCGCGACCCTTTCTGCGACCACGCGCTTCTCGCTACAGGTGTGGACGAACAGCAGGTATTTCTGGCGGTTTTCGAAGAAACGGAAATTGCCGCGGGGATCGCGCTTTTCCGGCACCACTTCGAGGCCGCGCGGCGGCGGCATGCCGCCGGGCATCGAAGCCGCGATATAGGCCTGGATGCGCTCGAGCGTATCGATGGTGATGCGCTTGCCCTCGCGCAGGCGCGCGACCAGCTTGCCGTCATTGACCGCGCGCCGTCCGAAGGTGGATTCGGCCATATCCGCCTGACGGCAGAATTCCGAAATCTGGGCAAGGAGCTGGTCGTTTTTCATGGGAGAAGCGTGTTGAGACCGGGTGTGGGAATGATCGGTGGGCAGCGCTCGCCAGCGCAGGACTTCCTACCATCATCTGCCCACCGGACGTAACCCCACGGCCAAGCTTGAGCCTCTGATTCCTTGCCACATTAAACCAGCTACGCTTCATCGTTCCCGCCGCTACAATCGCGCACGTCTCTGCAAGGAAAATCTCGCGCCTCATGATCAGAGGGCGAAGGCAAGTGGGACGCCGCGATCCGGCGTGGTACGTCAGCCGGAATCCGGGAATTCTCTGGAGCCATGTGATCCCGTTCACATGGACATCGTCCAAACGACGTTACCAATTATCTCCAGTTGAAGTTCTCGCGCGGCGAGGCGATTGGTGGCTCGCAAGCTTCGCAGTTCATCGCGGTGACCTTTGCACGCATGCCATTTTATCTTTCGTCGATTGCATATTCGTAGACTGCATATTTGACGCCAAGCTTCAGGTGAATGGAGTTTCGTATGGCTGACACCGCACCACAAGCTCTCCCAGAAAACCCAATAACTGGATCGAGCAATACAGGTCCCGGTGTTACCGGTAGATCCTACGGAAACCCCGGGGTGGCCGGTTATAGCTATTCGAAAACGGGATCTCTCGTCTCAGCCGCAGGCGCGGTAACGGCGGTCCCCTCCAGCGACGGCGTCTATGGCGAGGGAAGACACGGCGTTCACGGCAAGTCTTCCTCCACCGACGTAGCGGACCCGGGGGTGTTGGGGGAACATGACAACGCGGGCGGCATTGGGGTCGCGGGCGTCAGCCAAAACGGCTTGGGGGTCAAAGGCACGAGCGTCAATGGCAGCGGCGTGTATGGCGCGAATCTCGGGATCAGCGGCAACGCCAGCGGCGCGAAACCGACCTTCGGATGCGGCGTCTGGGGTGACTCCGATCAGGGATACGGCGTGTTTGCGTCGAGCAACACGCACACCGGATTGTTTGGCAAAAGCAACGCTGATGACGGTGTCCACGGGGAAAGCGTCCAGGGAACGGGCGTCACCGGGACCGGCGCGGTGCGAGGCGTCGTCGGAACGACGACATCGCTGACGAGTGACGTCAACCATGGCGGCGTCATGGGCTTAAGCAACGGATATGGCGCCGGCGTCGTCGCGCAAAATTCCGGGGTCGGCCCCGCCCTGATCGTGGTCGCCAAGGGCACTGAGAGTGCGCTCGCGGACACAACCGGTGCCTATAACCACTTGGCCGCATATTTCGGTGGCAAGGCCCAGTTCAGCGATGCCGTCTCCGTGTCCGGCGCCTTATCGGTGTCCGGCGACACGAAGATCGACGGCAAATTATCAGGAACCGAGGCCGCGTTTTCCGGCAAGATCAGTGCCAATGACGTTGCGCTGACGGGCGCCGACTGCGCTGAGCAATTCGACGTGAACGGCACCGAGTTCGATCGAGCCGGGCACTGTCCTTGTGATCGATGACGACGGCTCCTTGAAGCTGTGCGGAACTGCCTATGACCGCCGGGTGGCTGGGGTCGTCTCCGGCGCTGGCAAGTTCAAGCCGGGCCTCGTGCTGGACCAGAGAGAAGATGGCTGCGGCCGTGCCACGGTCGCGCTGGTGGGCAAGGTCTATTGCAAGGTCGACGCCGCTTTCGGCGCCATTGGCGTCGGCGACATGTTGACGAGTTCGCAAACACCCGGACATGCGATGCGCGCGGCGGATCCGCTCAGGGCCTTCGGCTCGGTGATCGGAAAAGCGCTGCAGCCGTTGGCCTCTGGACGCGGCTTGCTACCGATACTGGTCGCGCTGCAATAGTCCTCAAGGCAGCAAGCCCCGGATCACACGGCACCGGAGGAGGCTTACATGCTGAGTCTAAGCGCAACGCTCCAGGCGATCGGCGGACACGTACCTCCTGGTTTTTCGAAAGCCAACGGTATCAAATCTCTGTTCCCGGCCAAATATGCGGGCAGCATCTCCGTGCTCAGCAACTACGTCTACACGCGACGCGCCGTCACTCCGGTGATATCCGGCACCGATGACTGTGCGAGCTACTTTGTTGCGGCCGACGGCGCCGGGCGCTGGTTTATGAGTTGGACCCCCCGCCCCTATTCATTCTACAGCGGCCTCGGCGCTGGCGGTCCGCTGTCAACCAATCTGTTCCAGGGATCGGTCGCCGACATCAATATTCGCCTTCAGGGCGGCTTCCTTTTCCTCTACAGCGACCAAGGCAATGCGCACGGGTTTATCGATACGAGCCGCCCCGGCGCTGGCCAGTTGAGCTGTGCTCAGGGAACCGATCCCTGGATCGCCGAGCATTGGCCCGAATTATTCGCCGCAGAAGTGTCCTTCGGATATCAGGAAGCTGCGGGCTTCGATTCGTTGCCTTCGGAGTCCGACATTTGGACGGGTGCAGGCTTTGGCCAGAACAATTTTCAACCCTTGGCCGGCGCCAATTGTCCGGCCGTGAACACGAGCACCGGCTCCGTCATTTTTCGAGAGGTGTATGTCAGCGTCGCCGTTCGAGACG
>CAVVZW010000012.1:0-15141 GCA_963752265.1 uncultured Alphaproteobacteria bacterium | reverse complement strand
TTATGTTCTTGCCGCCGCGACCAGTCGTCTGTCGTGACGGAGCCGTCCGCGTGCACCAACGGCCACGCGCGTTGCGAATGTGACAGCAGGCGCACGTCTTGCGAGAAGAGCTGTTGTCGGTGAAGCTCGCGCCCGGAACGATGAACGGCTCGTCGTCGGTATACATCCCTTTCCCGCTCTCGATGAGCGACAGCCTATTTAAGGCCGTATCGATCAGTTCGTTATTGCGCGCGCCTTCCGCGCTCAGGAATTTCTCAACGAAACCGGCGCGATAATCGACCCCGCGCCACTGGCACTATTCTTCGGGCTGTACATATCGAGATCGGCATTGATCGACATGCCGCTATTCTCATCAATCACCGCCGGATCCACACTGAGTAGCGTCATCTCGGCCTGACCCCAATTCGCATCCGCGAGAACGACGCCATCGGCGACCGGCAGGCCCTCGAGTTCGTCCGGGCACTTGTGTATTTTCTCCGCGCCTTGGCAAGCCTTCGCGCCGCCCTCAGCAATGTACTGATATCACGCTGATCCTGGTTGATCGTACTGCCGCGACGCCGAAGGTTCTGGTCGGCAAACGCCATGACAAGGTGGTGTTCATGCCCGGCAAATTCGTCTTTCCCGGCGGGCGCGTCGACAAGACGGACAACCGTATTCCGGTGGCAGCGCCAATTCCGAAGCCGCTCGAAGCCAATCTCTTGAAGGGCAGTCCCAAGATTACACCGTCGCGGGCGCGCTCATTTACGGTCGCAGCCATCCGCGAGGCCTGCGAGGAGACCGGGCTTTGTTGGGACGCACGAGCAACGGCGCTGCGCCGGCGTTCGACGGTCCATGGAGGCCCTTTTAGCGAGGCCGGCCTGCTGCCCGACCCGTCAGGGCTGTTCCTGATTGCGCGCGCGATCACCCCGCCCGGCCGGGTCAGGCGCTTTGACACACGGTTCTTCACCGCGGACGCCTCCACCATCACCCACCGGGTCGAGGGCGTGATCCATCCCGATGCCGAACTGGTGGAGCTGGTCTGGGTCGAACTCGGCTCAAAACCGCTCGCCGATCTGCATCCGATGACCAAGAATGTCCTCAACGAACTCGACAAGCGCCTCGCCACCGGGCCGCTGAAGCACGATGCCGCAGTGCCGTTTTTTCATTTCTACGGCGGCAAGATGCACAAGGATGTTCTGGGGGCGTAACGTCGCGAAACGCTACACACCCACTTTCGTAATGGCTTAATTGGCTTTGCCAATTAAGTGTGCGTTATCGTAACTCAGTTTCGCGATCGTCACGAACGTAGGGAGCAGGATGCGATGGACGCGAGTGGCGCCAAGGACGAGAGCGCTATCTTGCGGACGGCGAAGTCGTGTGGTTCTGCCATTTCCTAATAAAAACAATGCGGTGCGGCGTTCTCCGCGCACTAATGCATTTAGGCTTTTTGCCGGTTCGTCTAACCGCTTGAGGCGAAAGCACTATTACATCCGGAGCAAACGCATCGCCGGATTTTGCCTGCGAATGTCACATTTTTTCGGCCCGCGGACGGTCCGATTTTGAGCAGCCCGGTCGGCACGTCGCTGTTGTACGGCCCGCGCTGCGGCTTCGACGCTTACTGGCTGACGGTGTGGCCCGTCGCCTTCTCCCTCGCGGTGATGCTGGCGTCGTCGCACCAGCGATAGAAGATTGGGCGGGGTTGGGTGCAAGGATTTTTGCGAAACGGCGAATGGTTGAAATCGGGATGGTTCAAATAGCAAGAAAGGCTTACTACTGCTATGGTTGCCAATACTTGTTTCGTTTCCCAAGGTGCTTGAATGAATGATGTGTCCTTTTATATTCCAAGCGGCGTTTTTGCAGGTACCGGCGATGCCGACTACGTGAAAGCATTCGTACCCGGTCGCGGCAGATTTCTATCATCCAAAATTTCAAGAATTCCTACTGCTTTTGGATAACCACCCGTTTCAAATGCATCGCAAGCTTTGGGAGTTTGCTTACATTCTTCACAAACTTGAACACGCGGGCGTGCTCGTGAACGAAAAACGGGGACTTTGCTTTGGTGCGGGCCAAGAACCATTGCCCGCGCTTCTTGCTGCCCGTGGGTGCATCATCAAAGCGACTGATGCGCCAGCTGAAATGGTCGGTGAAAAATGGACAGAAGAGCAAGCAATTCTCCCGAACCTTAGCCGACATGAACTATAAAGGGATGATTGACGAGAGTGCTTTCTTTGATCGCGTTTCATATGAAACCTGCGATATGAACAATATCCCTCCGGATTATACAGGGTTCGACTTTTGTTGGTCTGCTTGCTGCCTTGAGCATCTCGGAAGCATCGAGAAGGGCCTCGAATTCATCGCTAATAGTGTCAATTGCCTAAAGAAGGGTGGCACAGCGGTCCATACGACGGAACTAAATCTAACATCGAATGAGAGAACAGTCGAAAATGGCGACACCGTCCTTTTTCGACGCCGTGATCTAGAGGAATTCGTACGCCGCATGCGTGGCCAAGGGCATACCGTTGAGGGATTGACGATTAACCCTCCCGCAACTCCAATCGATCATCACGTTGACGTCCCCCCGTATAGCCATAACCCACATTTAAAACTGGCGCTCGGAGAATATGTTTCAACCTCGGTTGGCATCGTCATTCAACGCGGAAACCTACATTTCAGTTAGACGGTCATCCGAGCCAGCCTTGGGGTTACAGTCCAGTGCACTCAATTTGGCACGCAGAAGTCATCCCATAGGTCGACCAATCTTGCCTGACGGGCAAATCAGCGGTTCACCTGTCCAGCCTCCTTCGCAAAAATATTTGCGTTCTCTTTTCACCGAAATCACTTCTACATCGTTCGCATCCCGGCCCACACAGGGGGCGTTTCGCGATCGTCACGAACGTAGGGCGGGGATGCGATGGACGCGAGTTGCGCGTGCAATCCATCGATCTGGCGGTTGCCGCCGAAGAATTAGGCGCGGACGGCGCCTATTTTCGCGTTCATCACTTCGCGCGCCAGCTCGCCTCCCCCTTCCCTCTGCTGGCGGCGGTCGGCGCGAAAACCAGCCGCATCGAAATCGGCACGGCCGTCATCGACATGCGCTACGAGAATCCGCTCTACATGATCGAGGATGCGGGCTCAGCCGATCTGATTTCCCGCGGGCGTCTCCAGCTCGGCATCAGCCGGGGCTCGCCCGAGCAGGTGATCGATGGATGGCGGCATTTCGGCTATGTGCCCGGCGAGGGCCAGGACGACGCCGATATGGGGCGGCGGCATGCCGAGATTTTTTTCGACCTGCTGGCGGGTAAGGGTTTTGCGCGCCCGAATCCACGGCCGATGTTTCCAAATCCGCCGGGATTGTTGCGCCTCGAACCGATTTCAGAAGGCCTGCGCGATCGCATCTGGTGGGGTGCGGGCTCAAACGCCACGGCGGTCTGGGCGGCCAAGCTCGGCATGAACCTGCAGAGCTCGACACTTGAAGAGCGACGAGACCGGCGAACCCTTTCATGTGCAGCAGGCAGCTCAAATCCGCGCCTACCGCGCCGCCTGGAAGGAAGCCGGCCACACCCGTGAGCCGCGGGTGTCCGTCAGCCGGAGCATCTTCGCGCTGGTGGACGACCGCGACCGCGCCTATTTCGGGCACGAGCAGGACGGGCAAGACAATATCGGCTTCATCGATCCGAAAACCCGCGCCATCTTCGGCCGCAGTTATGCCGCCGAGCCGCAAGCCTTGATCGAACAACTGAAACAGGACGAAGCGATCGCGGAAGCCGACACGCTGCTGTTGACCGTGCCCAACCAGCTCGGCGTTGACTACAACGCGCATGTGATCCAGGCCATACTTGCCCATATCGCTCCCGCGCTAGGATGGCGTTGAGACAGCGGCCGGAGTGGGCTTGACCACGTCAATCACAGGTTGATATCGTCAGGTATTGCCATACGGCACCAGGGATTTCATTAACGCGATATCTGGCGGGGGCCACATGCCGAAAGACATCGTCATTTGCTGCGATGGCACCGGCAACGAGATCAACGACACGATCTCCAATGTGCTCAAGCTCTACCGCGTCCTCGACAAGGACGAGGGCCAGCGGGTTTATTATCATCCCGGCGTCGGCACCATCGGCCTTGAGAGCACCTGGGGGCGGATCAAGCAGGAAACCGAGGCCGTCTTTCAGCTGGCGACCGGCGCGGGCCTCGACGACGATATACTCGCCGCTTACCGTTTCCTGTGCAGGATCTACGAGAAAGACGATCGGGTCTGGCTGTTCGGCTTCAGCCGCGGTGCTTACACCGTGCGCGTTCTTGCCGCCTTTATTCACGTCATCGGACTATTGAAGCCGGACCAGCTCGATCTCGCCGGCTATGCACTATCGGCCTACAAGGACGCGGCGAGCGAGCGCAATCAAAACACCAACGGCAAGTTTCTCGACGAAGCCTGGCACTTCAGCCGCATCGCCGACGCCTATCACATCCCCATCGAGTTCATGGGGGTGTGGGACACGGTGTCTTCGATCATTGTGCCGGGCCGGTGGCATCTGCAAACCCTGCCTTATACGGCAACCAACCCGAGCGTGAAGAAATTCCGCCACGCGATGTCGATCGACGAACGCCGCCGGATGTTCCGGCTCAATCACTGGACCGAGCCGCAATCCTATCGCCCCAACATCTACGATTCGAAGAACGTCATCGATCAGGATGTCCGTCAGGTCTGGTTTTCAGGCGTGCATTGCGATGTCGGCGGCGGCTATCTCGAAAAGGACAGTGGGCCGTCAAAATTCCCGCTGCTATGGATGATCGAGCAGGCGACCGCCGCCGGCCTTCGCGTCGATCGCGACATGCTCAATCATCTCTGCTGGGGACTGCCGATGAAAGGCAGCGATCACGTCTATGTCCCGCCGAGCGTGACTGACCCGCTGAATGATTCCCTGACGGGTGCGTGGTGGATTCTCGAGTGGCTGCCGAAGGAAGAAAAATATCGGGAATGGCCGGAGCGCAAATGCGTGCTGGGCTGGTACTTGCCGTGTGGCGAGCCAAGGCTAATTCCGGATGGGGCCGTCATTCATCAATCGGTGATCGACCGGATGGCACAGGAGACGTCCTACCGGCCGGTTAACATGCCGAAATCCTATACGGTCGCACCGGGACCGACGCCGCCTTCCCTGCCCACGCCGCTGCCCCCACCCGGCTAGACAAATCAGGCGTCGCCAGCCCCGGCGTACTCCGATGCCGCAAGCATTTGCCGATCGCCATCGCTTTGCGTGGCCCTGAAACCGGCCTATGGTTACGTCACAAAAAAATCGCCGGGGAGGTGATCGTGACGAGGCATTGGGCGGCTGTTGTGCTTCTGATCGCCGCCGGCGTAAGCGGCACGCAGGCGCTTGCCCAGGACCGTTCCACCTATCCCGCACGAACGATCACGATGATCATTCCGTTTGCCGTCGGCGGCCCGGCCGACATTACCGGCCGGATTGTCGCCGATATTTTCGCGCGGCGTCTCGGACGAAGCGTCGTGGTGGAAAACGTCAACGGCGCCGGGGGCACGATCGGAGCGCTTCGCGCTGCACGCGCCACTCCCGATGGTTACACGATCCTGTTCGGCCACATGTCGACGAACGCGCTGGCGACGGCGTTCTATCCCGATTTAGGCTACGACCCGTTGAAGGACTTTGAACCGGTCGGATTGGCTGCGGAATATCCTGAGTTGCTTGTGGTCCGCAAGGACTTCCCGGCGCAAAACCTCCGTGAATTTGTCGCTTACGCCAGGACCCATGCAAGCAAGCTCAACGTCGGACATGCGGGCGTCGGCTCGATATCCTATATCGGATGTCTTCTGCTTGACGCCGCGATCGGCATCAAGCCCGCCCTGATCCCGTTCACGGGAACGGCGCCGGTGCTGAATGCCATGCTCAGCGGTGAAATCGACTATGAATGCGACCCGGTGTTAGGGACGCTCGCGCAGGTGCGCGAGGGCAATGTCAGGGCGCTCGCCATCGCTGCGAACAAACGCAGCCCGATGTTGCCGGACGTACCGACGTCTTACGAACAGGGCCTGCCCGAATTCAACTGTGCGGTGATGTACGCCGTGTTCGCGCCGGCCGGCACGCCGGGGCCGATCGTTGAAAAGCTCGCGGATGCCCTCGACAAAGGCCTCGGCGAAGAGGAGGTCGAGAGGCGGCTGTCCGATCTTGGCGCGGAGTTGGTTGAGCCGAGCCGCCGCGGACCCAAGCCGCTGGCTGATCTCGTGCGGAGCGAGTTGGCACGGCTGCTTCCGATCCTCAGTGCGGCGGTGAATAAATAGCCGCACGTCGCGAACGAAAGTCCCCTTCAAAGGCTGAGCCGAGGCGAAAACGCCATCAGGGGAAACGTTACCAGCCTCCGCGCCATCCCCATCCATAGCCCCATGGCCTGTAATAGCCGTAGTACCCATAATACGGATAAGGCCGGTAATACACCGGCGGCCGGGCATAGACCGGCGGACCTTCTTCGACGATTTCGTCCTCGATCGCCACGGGTCCTCGCGGCGCCGGCCGCGGACCCAGGCCGACATTCCGGCCGATGACGAAGCCGTCTTTCCCGTCCAGCGACGCCTCGCACCAGCCATTGGTGCATTTGCCGATCTCGACGGTCGTTCCCTTCGGGATGAGAGTGACAACCTCGCTGTCGGTGCCGGGGCCTTTCCTTAAGTTAGTGTCCGCTGACGTGGCGATCGGCTTGGCTGTCGCGCAAGCCGTCAAAATCAGGGTGACGATAGCGGCGGATGCCGCGGCTCGTACAAAGCTCATGGCTGGATGCCCCCTTTTTCGTAACGCTGACGAAAAACATGCCAATAGAGGCCGAATTTGTCTCGTTAAAATTCTGTAAGCGTCAGGCTAGCTTTCGCTCGAAAACGCCCTAATCGGAACGGACGACGAGTTTGCGCCGGATCGGAAACAGCGTCAGACCATAGCGCTCGGACACGAAGCCCCAGATGCCCTTTGGCGCAAACAGCATGACGATAATTCCAAGCGCGCCAAGCACGATGAGATACCAGGCGCCAAAGTCGGCGAGATAACGCTGCATCAGATAAAAGATGACCGCGCCGATCATCGGACCCTCGATGGTGCCGATGCCGCCGATCACCGTGATGAAGATGACGTAGGCCGTCCAGTCGAGCACCGAAAAGGCGGCATCGGGCGAGATCCGCGCCTTCTGAATATAGATCATCGCACCTAACATGCCGGTCATGGCCGCGGTTGCGACATATACCGCCAGTTTGACGCGGTAGATATCGACGCCGAGGCCGGCTGCCGCGGTTTCGTTGTCTCTGATAGCACCGAGCGCCAGCCCACGGCGCGAACGCAACGTGAAATAGACCAGCGCCAGCGTGCCGGCCACCAGCGCCAGCACCAGCCAGTACGAGATGACGTCGCGCGCCGCTGGCGTGCGGATATCCAGCAAGGTCTTGACCCACTCGATGCCGGGCACCGACGAGGTGACCGCGGGGTCGAGCGAGGTTCCGGTGCCGCCACCGAGCGCCTTGAACTGCGCGAAGACGAGACGATAGACTTCCGCGACCACCCAGGTGCCGATCGCAAAATAAGCGCCGCGCAAACGAAACACGATCAGCGCGGTCGGTAACGCCAATGCCGCCGAGATAATGCCAGCGAGCGGGATCGCGAGCAGCGGGTTGACGCCGCCCGGCAAGGTCAGCGCGAACAGCAGATAGCCGCCCAAACCGACAAAGGCCTGCTGGCCGACGGAAATCAGGCCGGCATAACCCGCCAGCAGATTCCAGCATTGCGCCAGCGCCATCATGTAAAACAGAAAGATCAGGTTCTGGATCAGGTCGCGGCTGGCAAAGAGTGGCAGCACCACGGCCGCGATCAAAACGGCAACAATGATCGCAGTCGAGAGCTGCCAGCCGGACCCGGCGGTCTCGATACGATACTCTTGCTTGGGGCCATGCGTATCCATCGCCGCTTTCACCTAATCGAGCGCGCGGGGAAACAACCCGCGCGGCCTCAGCACCAGCACCACGAGGAAAGCGAGATGCCCCGACAGGATCTGCCATTCCGGATTGATATGCGCGCCGATGGTCTGCGCCACCCCGAGCACGATGCCGCCGGCGAGCGTGCCCCAGAAGCTGCCGAGGCCGCCGATGATCACGGCCTCAAACGCATAGAGCAGCCGTGCGGGACCGATCGTGGGATCGAAGTTCGCCCGCAAACCGAGGTAAAGCGCGCCGATGGCGATCACGGCAAACGCCAGCCCCATCGCGATCGCAAAGATGCGTTTGACGTCGATCCCCATCAGTTGCGCGATTTCCAGATCATCCGAGGTGGCACGAAACGCCTGCCCGATGCGTGGTTCGGTAAAACACGAAGTTGAGAAACACGATCACGGCGATCGCTGACAACAGCGTCAACAGCGGAACGACGCCGACCGCGATGCCGCCGCCAAGCGCGATCGAGGCGGTTTCGATCGCGCCTGATCCAAGGCGCACGCTATCGGCGGAGAACATCTGCAACAGCCCGTTCTGGATGATGATCGACAGGCCGAACGTCACCAGCAACGGCGGCAGCAGATCGCGCCCAAGCGCGCGATTGAGCAGCACATGCTGAAGCACAAAACCAGTGGCAAACAAAATCGGCAGCGCAATCAGGGCCGCGGCGAAGGGATCGAGGCCGAATTGGTTCGCGACCAGCAGAATGATATAGGCGGCGAGCACGATGAAATCGCCGTGCGCAAGATTGACCAGCCGCATGACGCCGAAGATCAGCGACAGCCCGGCCGCGAACAGCGCATAGAGCCCGCCGAGCAGAACGCCTTGAATCAGTGCATCGAGCCAGCCGGTCATTTCTTAAGCCGCCATCTCATTGCCCGAAATAAGCGCGGTGAATGGAATCGCGCGTCAGGTCTTTTGGGCGGCCGGCGAGCGACAACCGCCCCTCCTGAAAACAATAGAGGCGATCGGCGACTTTCATGGCTTGAACGATGTCCTGCTCGACCAAAACAATGCTGGTGCCATCCGCCTTGATTTGCGGCAACGCCGCGTAAATGTCGGCGATGATGATCGGCGCGAGCCCGAGACTGATTTCGTCGCACAGGAGAATGCGGGGATTGGACATCAAGGCGCGGCCGATCGCGGCCATCTGTTGTTGCCCGCCCGATAGCGTCGATGGCGCGGACGAACGTCGCTCTCTCAGGATCGGAAACAGCGAATAGACGCGATCAAGCGTCCAGGCGCCCCGCGTCTTGTTTCCAAATGCCTTGTTGCCGTAGCCGCCGATTTTTAGATTCTCTTCGATCGTCAAGGATGGAAACAGCCGCCGCCCTTCGGGCACCAGCGCAATGCCGAGCCTGACGATGTCAGCCGCCGCCCGCGCGCCGATCGGTGTGCCGTCGAAAACAATACTGTCCGCCGCACCGCGAATAAGGCCGGCGATCGCTTTAAGGAAGGTCGACTTCCCCGCGCCGTTCGCGCCGATGATGGCGATGGTCTCGCCCTGCTCCAAGTTCGTGTCGATGCCGTAAAGCGCCTGGAAGTCGCCATAGAACGCCGTGAGGTTTCGGGTCTCGAGCAACGGCATCCGTCAGGCCTCGATGCCGATATAGATCTGACGAACGTCTGCCATCTGCATCACGTCCTTCGGCACACCTTCCGCGACCTTGCGCCCGAAATTGAGAACGACAAGGCGATCGACCACGGCGTTGAGCGCGTGCACGACATGCTCGATCCACAGGATCGCGATGCCCGTGCTTCGGATATCGTGGATGGTGCCGACGAGTTCCAGACACTCTCCTTCCGTTAAACCACCGGCGATCTCATCGAGCAGCAACAGCCGTGGTTCGGTGGCGAGCGCGCGCGCCATCTCCAGCCGCTTGCGCTCCAGGAGCGTGAGCGATCCGGCCAGGGTGTTGGCGCGTTTAAGGAGGCCCAATGAGGCAAGAATCTCGCCGCAGGATTGCGCCGCCTCGCGCTCGGTTTTGCGGCGGCCATAGACCGCGCCGACCAGGAGGTTCTCGAACACCGTGAGCTTTTCGAACGGCTGCGGGATCTGGCGGGTGCGGCCGAGACCGACACGGCAGCGGCCTTGCGGGGAAAGCCCCGCAAGATCGCGGCCGTCGAACCGAATGCGGCCAGCGTCCTGCGGCAACTCGCCCGAGATCAGGTTGAACAGCGAGGTCTTGCCCGCGCCGTTCGGCCCGATGATGCCGACGGCCTCGCCGGGCGCCACGGCAAGATCGAGGTCATCAGCGACCACGATCGAGCCGAAGCTTTTTTTCAGACCGGCAACATCCAGCAGCATGAGCGACCAACAACGAAGCGATCAGGCGATCGCTTCCATCTTGCCTCCGACGGGAATCGCCGGCGCCGTCTTGTTGTCGGTGATGACGATGTCGTATTTGCCGTCCTTGAAACGCCACTGGCCGCCGACCAGCGGCGTCTTGGCGACGTTCTTGGCGGCAAACGGCGGCATGCCCGGCGCATTCCATTGCACCTTGCCGACGACCGTATCGATATTGGTCGATGCAATGGTCGCGGCAATCGCCTTGCCGTCACGGTCCGGCGTGCGCTTGAGCACGTCAACCGCGACTTCAAACAGGGCGTGCGCGAAACCAATCGGCTGCGTCCACTGCTTCTTGGTCGCGGCCGTATAGGCGCCGGCGAGATCCCTGGCGCTCATGCCGGTGAGCGACGACTTGAACGGATGGTTCGGCGACCACCAGACTTCCGACGACAGGTTATGACCGTCCTTGCCGAGCGCCTCGACTGCGACCGGGAACAGGATCGCCTTGCCGATCGAAGCGACCTTGGGCTTGAAGCCTTGCTGCAATGCCTGTTTCCAGAAGGTGGTGAAATCCGGCGGCAGCACGACGCCGGTGATGATCTCGCAATTCGCGCCCTTGAAGGCGCCGATCTGCGCCGAGAAATTGTCGGTGAGGTTCTGGTAGCGGCCGGGATCGGTGAGCTTGTAGCCGCCCTTGTCGAGCACTGGCGGGAAGCCGACGACCTTGTCGCCCCAGGCATTGCCGTCGCCATCGTTCGGAAACAGTCCGCCGACGGATTTGTTGGTCGCGACCTGGGCCCACATGTTGGTGAAGACGGCGATGACGTCCTCGAGACCCCAGAAGAAGTGGTAGGTGTAGTTGAAGCCTTTCCAGGCCGGCGGCCCGCCGGCGGGATTGGCCTGGCGGCCGATGAACCAGGGCTGCCATGGCGCCGTGGTCGAAATGCACGGCACTTCCTCGATCTCGCACTGGGTCGAAACCGGATTGGTGGTCTCCGGCGTTGAACCCACCAGCATGAGATCGATCTTGTCCTGAACGATCAGACCCTTGGCGACCTCGGCGGCGCGGTTCGGATTCGACTGGCTGTCCTTCACCACGACCTCAACCGGTACGGTGGCGTTGCCGACCTTGATGCCGGCTTTGGTCGCTTCCTTGAAATTCGCGATGATGAAATTGTCGGCCTCGGCAAAGGCTGCCAACGGACCGGTCTGCGGCGAGACATAGCCGAGCTTGATCGGGCGGGTTTGCGCGATCGCCGGCGACTTCATTCCAACGGACAGCATGGCGCCTGACGCGGCCGAGTATTTCAGCAGCGTGCGGCGATCGATCGAACGACGATGAATCAAACTGGTGTTGTGGCTCATTTGCGCGTCCTCCCCTGTGGATGCGCCGGATTCTCATCGTCAAAGTCGATTTGTAAGTCGATTGACAGGCGGACCGGCGTTCGATATTCGAACAAGCGTTCGTATGCCGACCAGTCTCTTCCAAGGATTCCATGGAGTCAACAGCCCGTCCCATGCCGCCAGCGTCACCACCCTATCAAGGCGACCCCGACGACAAGGAATTCATGACGACGCTCGCCAAGGGCCTCTCGGTGCTTGGCGCGTTCGGCAAAGAGCGCCCGACCATGACCTTGTCGGAAGCAGCCCAGGTGGCGGACCTGTCGCGGGCGACGGCGCGGCGCGTGCTGCGCACACTCACCCAGCTTGGCTATGTCGAACAGGACGGGCGGACGTTTTCGCTGTCGCCGCGGATTCTCGATCTCGGCTTTGCGTATCTGTCGACACAGAGCTGGATCGATCGCGCGATGCCGTTGATGCGGGATTTAAGCGAACGTCTCGGCGAATCCTGCTCGGCCGCAATCCTGCAAGGCAACGACATCGTCTACGTCGCCCGCGTGCCGGCCCGCCGAATCATGTCGGCAGCGCTGTCGGTCGGCAGCCGGTTGCCGGCATTGCACACAGCGCTCGGGCGCATTCTGTTCGGTTACCTGGATGAAGCCGAGATCTGGCGGCGGCTGAAGTCGCAGCGCATCGAGGCCTACACGCCGCAAACCATCACCGACCTGCAGGCGCTGTTCGACCGCATCCGCACCGATCGCGAACAGAAATTCTCGATCGTCGACGAAGAACTGGAGCGGGGTTTAAGGGCGTTGGCCGTGCCGGTGCTCGACCGCAACGGACAGGCCGTCGGCGCCATCAATCTGTCCACGCATTCAACGCGGACGACGCGCAACGAAATGCGGGAGCTGTTTCTCTCCGAGCTCAACCGCCTCGCCGCGCAGGTTTCCGCGATGACGTTCTGATCCTTCTCCCCAGCGCCCTCCCCTTGCCAATCGGCGGACGCGGCCGTATCGTCGTGGTAAGTTCGAAATACGTACAATAGTTCGATAATCGAACAAAAGAATGGGGAGAGTACGCGAATGGCAGGCAAGACAAACGGGTCACAGGCAAGCTCGCCGGAGAACACCGGCAACGTCAAAGTCAGCCGCCCGCAAACCGGAGCTGAGTATCTGGAGTCGCTGCGCGACGGCCGCGCTGTCTACATCTATGGCGAGAAGGTCAAGGACGTCACGACGCATCCGGCGTTTCGCAACACCGCGCGCATGACCGCCCGGCTCTATGACGCGCTTCACGGCGATCGCAAGGACAAGATCCTGCTGCCGACCGACACCGGCAATGGCGGCATGACGCACGCGTTCTTCAAGGCGCCGAAAACCATGGACGAGTTGATCGCCGGCCGTAACGCGATCGCCGAATGGGCCAAGATCACTTACGGCTGGATGGGACGCGCGCCGGATTACAAGGCCGCCTTCCTCGCGACGCTGGGCGCCAATTCCGATTTCTACGATCCTTATCAGGAGAACGCCAAGCGCTGGTACAAGTTCAGCCAGGAGCGCGTGCCCTTCATCAATCACGCAATCATCCATCCGCCGGTCGATCGCGACCGGCCGCCGAATGAAGTCGCCGACGTCTGCTGCCATGTCGAGAAGGAAACCGATGCCGGGCTGATCGTTTCCGGCGCCAAGGTGGTCGCGACCGGCTCGGTGCTGACGAACTTCACCTTCGTCGCGCATCACGGCCTGATGCCTTTGCAGGACAAGAAATTCGCGGCCGTGTTCATGGTGCCGACCAATGCGCCCGGCGTGAAGTTCATCTGCCGCACGTCTTACGAGATGAGCGCGAGCGTGATGGGAAGTCCGTTCGACTATCCGATTTCGAGCCGGCTCGATGAAAACGACGCCGTGTTCATCATGGACAAGGTGCTGGTGCCCTGGGAGAACGTGTTCGTCTATGGCGACATCGAAAAGGCGAACAACTTCTTTCCGCGCACCGGCTTCCTGCCGCGTTTCGTCGTGCATGGCTGCACGCGGCTCGCGGTCAAGCTCGACTTCATCAGCGGTCTGTTGCTGAAGGCGACGGAAGCCGCCGGCACCAAGGATTATCGCGGCGTGCAGGCCAATGTCGGCGAGGTCATCGCCTGGCGCAACCTGTTCTGGAGTCTGTCGGACGCGATGGTGCGCGATCCCAAACCCTGGATCGGTGACTACGTGCTGCCGAACATGGATCCGGGCAACGCCTACCAGATCATCGCCACCATGGCCTACACCAAGGTGAAATATCTGATCGAGCAGACGGTCGCCTCCGGATTGATTTATCTCAACAGCCATTCCAGCGATTTCAAGAACCCCGAGATCCGCCCCTATCTCGATCGCTATTTGCGCGGCTCGAACGGCTACAAGGCCGAAGAGCGGGTCAAGCTGTTAAAACTTTTGTGGGATTGTATCGGCAGCGAATTCGGCGGCCGGCACGAACTCTATGAAATCAACTACGGCGGCTCTACGGAAGAAATTCGCCGCTACTGCCTGTTCGGCGCGCAAGCTTCGGGTAACGCCGACCGCTTCAAGGGCTTTGCCGAGGACTGCATGGCCGAATACGACCTCGACGGATGGAAAGTGCCTGACCTCACCGATCCCGGCGAGCTCAGCTATCACGTGATGAAGAAGTAGAGGCTTGCGACGATCGGGGCAGTGTTGATCGCTGTCCCGGCAGCGCCAGGAGATCGAACAAGATGAACAAACCCGTCTCATCTTCGTCCATGCAGGCCTCACACCCGCATAGCGTCCCGATCGATCCCAAACGCTTCCGTTCCGTCATGGGCGCGTTCGCCACGGGCGTGGCCGTCATCACGACCGAATGGAACGGCGAGTTGTTCGGCGCCACCGTCAACTCGCTGACTTCAGTCTCGTTAGAGCCTTGCATGCTCTTGTTTTGCATGAACGACGGCAGCACCACGGGAATGGCCATTCGCAACCGGCAGCTGTTCTCGGTCAATATTCTAGGTCAGCACCAATCCCAGCTCTCAGGGCGCTTCACGGAAGCGGGAAAGAAACGCTTTGAGGATATTGCGGTGGACTTCAGCGCCGATGGTTTGCCGTTGCTGCGAGGCGCGGCCGCTCAACTCTGTTGCCGGATCGCGACCATCCATAAAGCGGGCGATCACGACATCATTTTAGGCGAAGTTCTGTCGGGCGAAGAACTCACATGCGATCCGCTTGTGTTCCACAAGGGCACTTACGGCAGCTTTCAGCGCGCCGGTTGAGGCGGCGGCGCGCGACGACCACGCAAGCCGCGACTGACCGCCGCTAGTCCGCGACAACCATGTTTCGCTTGATCCTGGCCCGGTAGAGCGCCTGATCGGCCCGCGCGACAAGCCGATCCATCCCGCGCCTCTGGGCGGCGCGGCGCCTCAGTACGTCAACGGGAATGTCGGGATCGGCAGCGAGAGACCAGCGTGTTTGAATGCGTTTCATGATCGGTGCCGGTAAAATTTAACCAAAAATAAACATACCTTCGCTTCGTCGCGCAGGGATATGGCGCGCGTCACCGGGAC
>CAVVZW010000011.1:0-66259 GCA_963752265.1 uncultured Alphaproteobacteria bacterium | reverse complement strand
GGTCGATAGTTCGCTTCGCACCAAACTCAATTCGATCAAGCACGCGATGAAAGAGGCAGGCTGATGGACATCCGCGCCGCGGAAATTTCCGCGATCCTGAAGGACCAGATCAAGAATTTCGGCCAGGAGGCAGAAGTCTCCGAAGTTGGACAGGTGTTGTCCGTCGGCGACGGCATCGCCCGTGTCTTCGGCCTCGACAACGTCCAGGCCGGCGAAATGGTCGAGTTCGAGAACGGCACGCGCGGCATGGCGCTGAACCTCGAAACCGACAACGTCGGTATCGTGATTTTTGGCGCCGATCGCGAGATCAAGGAAGGCCAGACCGTCAAGCGTACCCGCGCTATCGTCGATACGCCGGTCGGCAAGGGTCTGCTCGGCCGCGTCGTTGACGCGCTCGGCAATCCGATCGACGGCAAAGGCCCGATCAAGGCCGACAAGCGCATGCGCGTCGACGTCAAGGCGCCCGGCATCATCCCGCGCAAATCGGTCAACGAGCCGATGGCGACCGGTCTCAAGGCGATCGATGCGCTGATCCCGGTCGGCCGCGGCCAGCGCGAGCTGATCATCGGCGACCGCCAGACCGGCAAGACCGCGATCGCGCTCGACACCATCCTCAACCAGAAGCCGCTCAACGCGCAGCCGGACGAGAATATCAAGCTCTATTGCGTCTATGTCGCGATCGGGCAGAAACGCTCGACGGTAGCACAGTTCGTCAAGGTGCTCGAAGAGCAGGGCGCGCTGGAATATTCGATCGTGGTCGCGGCCACCGCGTCCGATCCGGCCCCGATGCAGTACATCGCGCCGTTCACCGGCTGCACCATGGGCGAGTACTTCCGCGACAACGGTATGCACGCGGTCATCATCTATGACGACTTGTCCAAGCAGGCCGTCGCTTACCGCCAGATGTCGCTGTTGCTGCGCCGTCCACCGGGCCGCGAAGCCTATCCGGGCGACGTCTTCTATCTGCATTCGCGCCTGCTGGAGCGCGCCGCCAAGCTCAACAAGGATCAGGGTTCGGGCTCGCTCACCGCGCTGCCGGTGATCGAAACCCAGGCCAACGACGTCTCGGCCTACATTCCGACCAACGTGATTTCGATCACCGATGGCCAGATCTTCCTCGAAACCGACCTGTTCTTCCAGGGTATCCGTCCTGCGGTGAACGTCGGTCTGTCGGTGTCGCGCGTCGGATCGTCGGCGCAGACCAAGGCGATGAAGAAGGTCGCCGGCAAGATCAAGGGCGAGCTGGCGCAATACCGCGAAATGGCGGCGTTCGCGCAGTTCGGAAGCGACCTCGACGCCTCGACCCAGCGCCTTCTCAACCGTGGCTCGCGTTTGACCGAACTTCTCAAGCAGCCGCAATTCTCGCCGCTGAAGATGGAAGAGCAGGTCTGCGTGATCTGGGCTGGCACCAACGGCTATCTCGACGCGCTTCCGCTCAACAAGGTGCGGGCGTTCGAAGACGGGCTGTTGTCGACGTTGCGGGGCAAGAATGTCGAGATCCTCAACACCATTCGTGACAGCCGCGATCTTTCCGACGATACAGCGGCAAAGCTGAAGAGCGTGGTCGAGGGTTTTGCCAAGACGCTTGTTTGATCAAGACGCTTGCTTGATCCTTCATCTCCCTGGCCTCGCCGGGGAGGGTCGCAACCGAGGCGCAGTGGATTAGACTGGAATGGCTTCACTAAAGGACATGCGGGTCCGCATCGCCTCGACCAAGGCGACGCAGAAGATCACCAAGGCGATGCAGATGGTCGCGGCATCCAAGCTGCGCCGCGCACAGAGCGCTGCGGAAGCTGCCCGGCCCTACGCCGAAAAAATGGATGCGGTGATCTCCGATATCGCGAAGGCTGCCGCGGGTTCGCCCGGTGCGCCGACGCTGCTTGCCGGCAACGGCAAGGATCAAGTGCATCTCTTGCTGGTTTGCACCGGTGAACGCGGTCTTTCGGGGGCCTTCAATTCCTCGATCGTCCGGCTCGCCCGCGAACACGCGCTGAAACTGATTTCGCAGGGCAAAGAGGTCAAGTTCTTCTGCGTTGGCCGCAAGGGGCTGGAACAGCTTCGCCGTACCTTCGACAAGCAGATTGTTGAAAGCGTCGAACTTCGCTCGGTTCGCCAGCTTGGCTTCGCCAACGCCGAAGACATCGCCAAGAAAGTCATCGCCCGGTTCGACAACGGCGAGTTCGACGTCTGCACGCTGTTCTATTCGCGCTTCCGCTCGGTGATCGCACAGATCCCGACCGCGCAGCAGATCATTCCGCTGGTCGTGGAAGCGCCTGCGGCGAACGCCGCGCCGGCGGTCTCCTACGAATACGAGCCGGAGGAGGACGAAATCCTGCCCCGGCTTTTGCCGCGCAATATCGCGGTACAGGTTTTCCGCGCGCTGCTGGAGAACAACGCCTCGTTCTACGGCGCCCAGATGAGCGCGATGGACAACGCCACGCGCAATGCCGGCGACATGATCCGCAAGCAGACGCTGATCTACAACCGCACCCGTCAGGCCATGATCACCAAGGAGCTGATTGAAATCATCTCCGGCGCCGAGGCTATGTAACGGCGACACGCACGATCGGACCGATGGTTGTCCAGAGATTGAGAATTCGAAGGAGATAGTTTTATGGCTACACCTGCCAACCAGACCGGACGCATCACGCAGGTCATCGGCGCCGTCGTTGACGTGCAGTTCGAAGGACATCTGCCCGCCATTCTGAACGCGATCGAAACCAGGAACGGCGGTAACCGCCTGGTGCTCGAGGTCGCGCAGCATCTCGGCGAGTCCACGGTGCGCACGATCGCAATGGACACCACCGAGGGCTTGGTCCGCGGTCAGGAAGTTACCGACACCGGCAACCCGATCATGGTGCCGGTCGGCGCCGGGACGCTGGGCCGCATCATCAACGTCATTGGCGAGCCGATCGATGAGGCCGGTCCGGTGGCATCAGAGGGATTGCGCGCGATCCATCAGGAAGCGCCGCTCTATACCGATCAGTCCACGGAAGCCGAAATTCTCGTCACCGGCATCAAGGTGGTGGATCTGCTGGCTCCTTATGCCAAGGGCGGCAAGATCGGCCTGTTTGGCGGCGCCGGCGTCGGCAAGACCGTGCTGATTCAGGAGCTGATCAACAACGTCGCCAAGGCGCACGGTGGTTATTCGGTGTTCGCCGGCGTCGGCGAGCGCACCCGCGAAGGCAACGACCTCTATCACGAGTTCATCGAATCCAAGGTCAACGCGGACCCGCATCATCCCGATCCGAGCGTGAAGTCGAAATGCGCGCTGGTGTTCGGTCAGATGAACGAACCGCCGGGCGCGCGTGCCCGCGTCGGCCTCACGGGCCTGACCGTTGCCGAGCATTTCCGCGACCAGGGCCAGGACGTGCTGTTCTTCGTCGACAACATTTTCCGCTTCACCCAGGCCGGCTCGGAAGTTTCGGCGCTGCTGGGGCGCATTCCGAGCGCCGTGGGTTACCAGCCGACGCTCGCGACCGACATGGGCGCGCTGCAGGAACGCATCACCACGACCCACAAGGGATCCATCACGTCGGTGCAGGCGATTTACGTGCCGGCCGACGACTTGACCGACCCGGCGCCCGCCACCTCGTTCGCCCACTTGGACGCAACCACGGTGTTGAACCGCGCGATCTCGGAAAAAGGCATCTATCCGGCGGTGGACCCGCTCGACTCGACCTCGCGCATGCTTTCTCCGCTGGTGGTCGGCGAAGACCATTACAACACCGCGCGCATGGTGCAGCAGGTGCTGCAGAAATATAAATCGCTGCAGGACATCATCGCCATTCTCGGCATGGACGAACTGTCGGAAGAGGACAAGATCACGGTCGCGCGCGCCCGCAAGGTCGAGCGCTTCCTGTCTCAACCGTTCCACGTCGCGGAGGTCTTCACCGGCTCGCCCGGCAAGTTCGTCGACCTCGCCGACACCATCAAGGGCTTCCGCGATCTCTGCGAAGGCAAATACGATCACCTGCCGGAGGCTGCCTTCTACATGGTCGGCACCATCGAAGAGGCGGTCGAAAAGGGCAAGAAGCTCGCAGAGGCGGCGTAAGCTTTGTGGTGTCGCCATCGCCGGGACTTGATCCGGCGATCCATCAAAGAGAGATGTTTTTGACCTGATGGACCCGCGGGTCAGGCCCGCGGGTGACAGCAAAAGAGCAGAGAAATCATGGCCACCTTTCACTTCGATCTCGTCTCGCCCGAAAAGCTCGCCTTCGCTGGCGATGTCGATCAGGTCGACGTCCCCGGCGTCGAGGGTGATTTCGGTGTGCTGGCCGGGCATGCGCCCGTGGTGGCCGCGATCCGGCCGGGCATCCTGACGATCTTCACCGGCGGCACAAAACAGAAGATCATCGTGCTTGGCGGGATAGCGGAAGTCTCGGAGAAGGGTCTGACCGTGCTGGCCGACGTCGCAACGTCGCTGGACGAACTCGATCGCGCGGAGTTTGCCGAAACAATCTCCGGCATGGAGGCCAAGCTTTCCGAAAAGGAAGGTTCAGAGCTCGACCACGCGCTTGAGAGGCTCGATCACTACAAGAGCATCCAGCACGAGCTCAACACCACGGCCATGCACTAGCTCTCCAGCTCTGGATATCGGTTCAAGCGGCGAACCGGGCGAAAGTCTTCGCCACGGCGCTGTAGACGTCACGCCGGAACGGTACCACGAGATCGGCGACGCGATCGAGCCGTTCCCATCGCCATTGATCGAATTCCGGCGGCTGGCCGTTGCGTGACGTCAGCGGATCGATTTCATGCTCAGAGCCGGTGAAACGCAACGCGAACCATTTTTGCCGCTGGCCGCGAAACTGCGCGAGCCGGTGGGATGCAGGCCCCGAATAAGGCGGGAATTCGTAAGTCAGCCAATCGGTCTCGCCGAGAAAGTGGGTGTTCACCACGCCGGTTTCTTCCCAAAGTTCGCGAAACACCGCTTCGCGCGGGTTCTCTTCGGCATCAATTCCACCCTGCGGCATTTGCCACTCCAGGCCGGGAAGAATGATTTCCGGCCCGTCATCCCTGAATCGCCGGCCGATCAGGACGCGGCCGTCCGCATTGAAAAGCGCAATGCCGACGTTGGGGCGGTAGGGTTTTTGCTCTGACATTCCGGATCGATTTGATGGTTGTCATTCCGGGAGGGTCCGACGCGACAAAATTAATATTCAATTTTGCGCTGAGGGCCAGACCCAGAATCTCGAAATTCTATGACGTGCAAGTGCACATCATAGTTCATGCTTCGCATGCCGCGGAATGACGTGGTTGAGTTAGCTTCCCGCGAGCTTG
The DNA here is from genome assembly GCA_963752265.1 of uncultured Alphaproteobacteria bacterium. Classification (GTDB taxonomy): domain Bacteria; phylum Pseudomonadota; class Alphaproteobacteria; order Rhizobiales; family Xanthobacteraceae; genus Bradyrhizobium. The sequence continues at coordinate 60,979 of CAVVZW010000011.1, read as the reverse complement.
GCGAATTCCTTGACCACGCGCTCGTAAACCGGGCGCTTGAACGGAACGATCAAATCCGGAAGATTTTTCATCGGCTCCCAGCGCCAGCCGATGAACTCAGCCTTGTGGCCGCCGCCGGGGCTTGCGACATTGATCTCGCGATCCTCACCCGTAAAGCGCACGGCATACCATTTCTGCCGCTGGCCACGGTAGCGGCCCTTCCAGGCCCGGCCGGCGATGGTGCGCGGAATATCATAAACCAGCCAGTCCGCGACCTCGCCGAGCTTCTCGACCGACCGAACGCTGGTTTCCTCGTAGAGTTCGCGTTTGGCGGCTTCCCATGTGTTCTCGCCAGGATCGACGCCGCCTTGCGGCATCTGCCAGACGTGGGAATCATCAACATGTTCGATGCCCCCGGCGCGGCGGCCGATGAAGACCAGCCCGGCTGCGTTGATCAGCATCATGCCGACGCAGGTTCGATAGGGCAGATCTTCATAACGCGCCATTCCGTCCAAGTCTCCAGCGGGGTCGCACGGCGAGAAAGTGTTTTCAGCTCGATTTTGATTTCGTCATCGCAGTTGTCAATGGCACGAGCAAAACGCCGTGGCTCTCAAGCACCCTGGTCCAGACGCTAATCCGCTCGATCGAAATCGGCAACGCCGAAGCGACCCCAACCGCCATGCCGCGCTCTTTCGCCAGTTCCTCGAGTTTGGCCAAGGCACGGTCGATTTCGCCCGCCGTCGGCACCGCGTCGATGGTGATGTCGGCCTTGGCGAAAGGCATGGATTGAGCTGCCATGAGCGAGGGGGCGATGCTGCGCGCTGTTCCATCGTCGAAGTAGCCGAGGCCGCGCTTGGCGGCCTCCTTCACGATGGGCGCCATCGCAGCATCGGTGGCCACAAACCGGGCGCCCATAAAATTGGCGATGCCGGCATAACCCTGGAACCGGCTGAGGTGCCAATACAGGCGGTCCATATTCTGTTCAGGTGCCAGCGTCGTAAGCAGGGTCTGCGGTCCCGGATCGTTGTCGGGATAGTCATAGGGCTCCATCGGAATTTGCAGCAGAATCTCGTGATGCTGCGCGCGCGCGCGTTCGACGAGCTTGGTCGGATCCGATCCGTAAGGGGTGAACGCCAGCGTCACCGCGGCCGGCAGTCTTAATATGGCGTCGACGGTCTTGGCCGCACCGACGCCAAGACCACCCACCACGATAGCAACAATCGGCATCTTCGCCGCCTTGGCCCGGTCGGCCTCGGCGGCATAGGCCGTGAAGGGCTTCAGCCCATCGGAAGCCATCGGAATCATGCCGTAGCGGGATTTTTCCAGGAGGCGCGAATCTATCCCGGCCGCGACGGGGGGCGGCGCCGAGGCATCTTTTTCCGGAGCCTCGCCCGAGATCGTCACGTCGTGGCGCGCACCGCTGGAGCCGTCGATAATGGTGACGGTCCGTTGTTCGCCAGATGCGCCGGCCTTTTCGGAGTTCTTGGCGGAATTCGAAGGCGGCTCTGCGGAATGCGCCGTCATCGCGGGTTTCTCGGCCGGCGTCTCGCGGGCTTTCGCGCCAGCCTTGTCATCACCCGAAGAGGCGCCAATCGCTATCCGTGTCACCGGCTCGCCACCCAGCGGGTCGTCATTGAAAAGGGCGTAGCCTGCAAAAGTCGCCAGAAACAGACCCAGCACCGTCGCTAACGCCTGGATTGGCGTGAAAGGCAGCCGGATCCGGCGCTTGCCGCCGCGCACGCCATCCCGTCCAAGCGGAGCACTCAGCTCGTCGGCGGCCTCTGCCATCCATGTCTCCGAATCAATCTGGATGAAGATACCACGGCGGCATGCGGCGGCGGCAGGGTGGAACCTTACCTTCGGCAGCAGGACCCGAGATCTTGCTCCGGAGAAGATGCGGGGCCGCCAAACAAAAAGGGCGGCCCACCGGCCGCCCTTTTCGAATCAGCGTTTCGATCAGGTCAGTTGGCTTCCTTGTTGGAAGGCTTCTCGACCGAGGCCTTGTCTGTGGCCTTATCGTCGGAAGACGCCGGCGCACTGGCGTTGTTGACCTTGACGCCGTGCAAGAGGTCGTCCGCCATCTTCAGTGCCTTGTCGTTTTTCGGATCCGGCGGAACGTAAGCCTGCGAGCCGGTCTTCTCGTCGCCGTCGTTTTTCAAGTGACCGCGCAGCGAAGCTTCACCCTTGGTGTCAGTGGTCCGCGCCTTCAGTTCGTCCGGCACGTCCTGCAGCACCTCGATGTCAGGCACGATGCCCTTGGCCTGGATCGATTTGCCCGATGGCGTGTAGTAGCGCGCCGTGGTCAGCCGCAGCGCGCCGTTGCCGGCGCCCAGCGGAATGATGGTTTGAACCGAGCCCTTGCCGAACGAACGAGTTCCGATCAGCGTCGCGCGCTTGTGGTCCTGAAGTGCGCCCGCGACGATCTCGGAAGCCGATGCCGATCCGCCGTTGATCAGAACGATCACCGGTTTGCCCTTGGTCAGATCGCCAGGGCGTGCCGAGCGGCGCTGGGTTTCCTCGGCGTTGCGTCCGCGGGTGGAGACGATTTCGCCGCGTTCGAGGAAGGAGTCGGAAACGGTCACGGCTTCTTCCAGAAGGCCGCCGGGATTGTTGCGCAGGTCGATGATATAGCCTTTCAGCTTGTCGCCGATCTGGTTCTGCAAGTTGGCGACTTCCTTCTTCAGACCTTCAGTGGTCTGCTCGTTGAAGGTGGTGATGCGGATATAGGCGATATCGTCATCTTCCACGCGGGCGCGAACCGACTTGACGCGAATGTTGTCGCGAACCAGCGTGACATCGATCGGATTATCCTGGCCCTTGCGGATGATCTTGAGCCGGATCTTGGTGTTGACGGGGCCGCGCATCTTCTCGACCGCCTGGTTCAGCGTCAGACCCTGCACCTGCTCGTCGTCGAGCATGGTGATGATGTCGTTGGCCAGGATGCCGGCCTTGGAAGCCGGGGTCTCGTCGATCGGCGACACGACCTTGATCAGTCCGTCTTCCATGGTGACCTCGATGCCGAGGCCGCCGAACTCACCGCGGGTCTGCACCTGCATGTCGCGGAAGCTCTTGGCGTCCATGTAGCTGGAATGCGGATCGAGACCGCTCAGCATGCCCGAGATCGCCGATTCGATCAGCTTGCTGTCGTCGGGCTTCTCGACATAGTCGCTGCGTACCCGTTCGAACACGTCGCCAAACAGATTGAGCTGGCGGTAGGTGTCGGAGGTCGAAGCACGTGCGCTCGATCCCATCATCACCGCGCGCGGCTGGGTCACGAAGAGCGTCAATGCCGCGCCAGTGGCGGCGCTGAGGAGAACGATAGAAGTCTTGCGCATCATCCGCGAACCTTTTCGCCTTCATTTGCGGCCCACCATGGGCCTGGATCAATGGGAGTGCCGTCCTTACGGAACTCAATATAGAGCACGGGCTGGCTCGCGTTGGCTGCCAGGATCGAAGCAACCTGGGAAGTCGTTCCCATGGTTGCGACCGGCTCCCCCGTAAGAACAAACTGGCCGATGTTAACCGAAATACGCCCCATCCCGGCGATCAGGACATGATACCCGCCCCCGGCGTTCAGGATCAAGAGTTGTCCATAGCTGCGGAACGGCCCGGCGTAAACGACCCAGCCATCACACGGGGTTGTGACCTGTGCGCCCGGTCGCGTCGCCAGAGAAATGCCTTTTTCGACGCCACCAGCCCCGTCGGAACCGCCAAATTCACGTATTTTGACGCCGTTGACCGGCAACGCGAGCAATCCCTTGGCCGATGCGAAGGCGACGGCTGGGCTCAAGCGGGCGGGATTCTTCAAACCGCCCACGATTGGGCTTCCCATCGGGGGTATTGGGAGTTCCCTGCTGGCTGGCGACGGCAGCTGCTTTTGCCGCACTCTTTAAATCCTGTTCCATCTTGCTGATCAGGCCTTGAAGGCTGTCGACTTGTTTGGAAAGGGCAACGGCGCGCGTGCCTTCTGTCTCCAGGTCCTTTTCGACGTCACTTTGCTTGCGCTGGCGCTCGTCCACCAGGGCCGAAAGCCGGATCTGGTCTTCCCTCAATTTGTCGCGGTCACTCGCCAGCCGATCGCGTTCTGCGCCAATCGACTTGCGCAGGGCGACGAGTTCGGTGAGGTCGTTGGCGAGGCTTTCGGCGCGGGCGCGCAGTTCAGGCACAACCGCTCCAAGCAAGATGGCGGTTCGCAGCGATTGCAGCGCGTCTTCGGGGCGGACGAGCAGCGCCGGAGGTGTGCGGCGTCCGGCGCGCTGCAATGCCGCCAGCACCTCCACCACCTCGGTACGGCGCGAATTGAGCGAGCTCCTTATTTGCTGTTCGCGCACGTCAAGCGGGCGAAGCCGCGCTTCTGTTTCGCCGATTCTGGTTTCGACGGTTCGAACCTGGGTCGCCAGATCGATCAGCAGCGCGTTGAGCTTGCTGCGATCCTGACCGATCGCCGCGACCTCGGCCTTGAGTTGCTGCTGAAGCTCGGCCGAACTCTTTTGCTGGGCGCGTGTCGCTTCCAGCTCCTGCGCGCGCTGCTTGATGGCATCGGGCAGGGCAGTGGCCGCCTGCTGCGCGGGGTCGGCGAACTGGGCCGATGCAGATAGGCCGGCCGAGGCAAAGCCTGCCGACAACAATATGGCCGAGAATATAACCGAGACTTGGGCAAACGAGAGTGCGTCGCCGCGAGAGGCGCCGCAGAGGTACCGATTGTTCCGTGCTGGTCGCATCAATCCAATCGTGCCTTGTCGCTTTCTTGCGCGAGCATCGCACGCCTTCTACGCGCGGTGGTAGGGGTGGCCTGCCAAAATGGTCGCGGCGCGGTAAATCTGCTCAAGGAGCATGACGCGCACCATCTGGTGCGGCCAGGTCGCAGAACCGAACGCTATCCTCAAGCGTGCCATGCGCCGCAATTCGGGCGAAAGTCCGTCCGAGCCGCCGATTGCAAAAATAGTATGGGCGGCCTGATCGTCGCGCCAATGGCCAAGATGGCGAGCAAACGTACCGCTGTCGATGCTGTCGCCGCGTTCGTCGAGTGCGACCAGCACGGATTTTGGCGGGATCGCTGCGGAAATCGCGGCCGCTTCCTCGGCGATCCGGGTGGGTGCATCGCGGGCGCGGCTCTCGGTCAATTCGTGAATCTCAACGCCGCGAAATCCGAGCTTGCGGCCGATATCGTCGAACCGCTCGCGGTAGCGTTCGGCGAGCTCACGCTCCGGCCCCTGCTTGAGCCGTCCTATGGCGATCACGAGAAGGCGCATGATCAGACCAAGCTGCCGTGGATTTGGGGAAGTGTCTACAGAGGGGATGGCTTGCCGGCATGGAGTTGACATCCACCACCTTCTCGAGCGAAGCCCGAAAAGGCATGCCGGACTCCAAAACGCTCTACCGAACCAAAGGCTAGATCGCCTTCGCGGCCGTCGGACCCTGTGCCCACAATCTTTCAAGATTGTAGAATTCGCGGACCTCTGGTCTGAAGATGTGGACGATCACGTCTCCCGAATCGATCAGCACCCAATCGCAATTGGGTAAGCCTTCGACGTGAGGTTTGGTGACTCCGCCCTCTTTCAGACCTTTGGCGACATTTTCCGCGATCGCGCCAACGTGCCGGTTCACCCGGCCCGTGGTGACGACCATGTAATCGGAAAATGCCGATTTGCCGCGAAGGTCGATGGTGACCGTGTCTTCCGCCTTCATATCATCGAGGCGGGAGAGGATCAGTTTCAGGGTCTTGTCGGCGTCTGGTTGCGCCTTCAAGGCCGCAGCTTTGGTCGATGTTTTACGCGCGGGTTTGGTTGCGGTCTTCTTGGAAACCTTGGGTAAAACAGACTTGGACAATACAGACGTGGCCAGGGACCATTCCTTTCACTGTATCGCGGACACCGAATCCTTCGGCCGCCCGTCACTATTGTATGCATGTGGGGTTAATGGTTTCAATATCCAGTAGCCCCGTTTTCGAAGTTCGAGAGTTCGCTTCCGGCCATCCCCAATACGAACTTCGGAAAATATAAGGCTGCCGGTAATTTCGTGCCGGCGCTGCCGCGCGGCCTCAATCTGTCCTCCAGCTTCCATCCTGGTTCCGCAGGCCTGTCGATGACAGACGCAGTTTCATGCCGGTGAGAAAAACCCAGGCCGGCGCATCCTGATTGGCTAGGCCTGAAGCCTGATTTTCGGGCAGACGGTAACGTGTCAGGGCCTGGGCGGCAGGCGAAGCGAGGGCGCGAAAGCTTTGCGGCGGCCGGTCGATCACGGCGATGGGCACCTCGGATGCGATACGCCGCCAATGATGCCAGCGGTGAAATTGCGCAAGGTTGTCCGCCCCCATGATCCAGACAAAGTGCAGGCCGGAAGCGCGGCGGCACAAGTATCTAATCGTGTCGGCAGTGTAGCGTGTTCCGATGACGGATTCGAGACAGCTTACGTCGATGCGTGGATCGTGCGCGACCTGCCGCGCGGCCTCCATGCGTTCGGCAAGATCATGCGGCGTTCTGTCGGTCTTGAGTGGATTGCCCGGCGTCACCAGCCACCACACCCGGTCAAGCTTCAAACGCTTGATCGCGAACAGGCTGATTGCGCGATGGGCGAGATGCGGCGGATCAAAGGAGCCCCCGAGCAGGCCGATACGCATGCCGTTGACATAGGACGGAAGGGCGGAAGCAACAGAGAACGGCGCGGACGCAGCCTTGTTCAACGGTGCCACCGCATATACTCGTCCTGACGCATCGCTCCAGTGCGAACCGGCTTGCTGATCACGGCCGGGTCTGTCCGGTGCCGTGAACGCGGTATTTAAAACTCGTCAATTGTTCTGCGCCTACGGGGCCACGCGCATGGAACCTGCCGGTGGCAATTCCGATCTCCGCCCCGAAGCCGAACTCGCCGCCATCGGCAAATTGCGTGGAAGCGTTGTGCAACACGATGGCCGAATTGACCTCATTGAGAAATTTCTGCGCTGCGTCTTCGTCCTCCGTCACGATCGCATCGGTGTGATGTGATCCGTGGTTGTGAATATGGGCGATCGCCTCATCAAGGCCGTCCACGACCCTGGCTGCGATAATCGCATCCTCATATTCGGTATCCCAGTCTTCGTCGGAAGCCGGTTTCACCCGCGCGTCGGCTCGCTGCACCGCATCGTCGCCGCGCACCTCGCATCCGGCATCGAGCAGCATCTCGATCAAAGGTTTCAGCGACGTCGGCGCGCCCTTGCGATCGACCAGCAAGGTCTCGGCCGCGCCACAGACGCCGGGCCGCCGCATCTTCGCATTCAGCACAATCGATTTGGCCATTTCCAGATTGGCGGCATGATCGACATAGACGTGGTTGACGCCTTCGAGGTGAGCGAACACCGGTACGCGTGCTTCCGCCTCGACGCGAGCGACCAGGCTCTTGCCACCGCGCGGCACGATGACGTCGATGGTCCCATTCAATCCCGTCAGCAGCAGTCCGACCGCGGCGCGGTCGCGCGTCGGCACCAGCGTGATCGCAGCTTCGGGAAGACCGGCTTCGCGCAGGCCTTGCACCAGGCAATCATGGATCGCGCGACAAGAGCGGAAGCTGTCGGAGCCGCCGCGCAGGATTACGGCATTGCCCGACTTCAGGCACAGCACACCGGCATCGGCCGCCACATTGGGGCGGCTTTCGAAGATCACGCCGACGACCCCAAGTGGCACGCGAACGCGTTCGATGGTCATGCCGTTCGGACGTTTCCAGCGCTCGGTCACAACGCCGATCGGATCCTCGATCCCGCGCACGGTCGCAACGCCGTCGGCCATGGCGTCGATCCGGCCCTGGGTCAGCGTCAAACGATCGATGAAGGCCGACGTCGCGCCGCTCGCACGGGCTTCAGTGACATCCTCGGCGTTGGCAGCAATGATCGCGGCGGCGTGGCTGCGAATGGCGCGCTCGATGGCGTCCAGGGCCTTATTTTTCTGCGCAGGCGAAGCGAGCGCCAGCACGCGCGCGGCGGCGCGCGCCCGCATGGCGAGGGCGTTCATCAACTCGGGCAAATCGGCGTTGCCGTCGATAGCTTTGAGGGGCGCGGTCATGGAGGTTCGCCAACAATTAAGGCCATGTTCTAGCACGGAAAACGGCAGCTTGGCGAGGCGCGGAACCGGTATGCAGCTTGCCAATCTGGTTTGGGTCGGCCAATGGCCTATTTGGCCGATATCGTGGCGCTTGGCCCAATCACGAGGTCGTCGCGGTGGATCATCTCGGCGCGGCCGCTGACGCCCAAAATGGTCATGACGTCGGGTGACGAGCGGCCTTTGATTTTCTCGGCATCGTCGGCGTCATAGGCCACGAGGCCGCGGCCGATCTCATGGGTATCGGGCCCTCGAACAATCACCGCGTCGCCGCGGGAGAATTGGCCATCGATCCGGATCACGCCTGCGGGGAGCAGACTTTTTCCGGCGCGCAGCGCGCTCACCGCGCCGGCATCGATGGTTACGGTGCCCTTTGGCTCGAGCGAGCCCGCGATCCATCGCTTGCGCGCGGTGACCGGGTTAGCCGGTGTCAGAAACCAGGTGCAGCGGCCGCCATCGGCGATGGCTTGCAAGGGATGCTCGATCTTGCCCGAGGCGATCAGCATGTGCGTGCCAGCGGTGGTGGCGATCTTGGCGGCCTCGATCTTGGTGTACATGCCGCCGCGGGATAATTCGGACTCGGCGCCGCCCGCCATCGCCTCGATTTCGGAGGTGACGGACTCCACCACCGGGATCAGCCTGGCGTTGGGATTGGCGCCGGGCGGCGCATCGTAGAGGCCGTCGATATCGGAGAGCAGAATCAATAGATCGGCGCTTGCCATGGTGGCGACACGCGCGGCGAGGCGATCGTTGTCGCCGTAGCGGATTTCGTTGGTGGCAACCGTGTCGTTCTCGTTGATGATCGGCACCGCGCGCCATTCCAGAAGCTTGGCGATGGTCGAGCGCGCGTTGAGATAGCGGCGGCGTTCTTCGGTGTCCTGCAAGGTCACCAGAATCTGGCCCGAGTCGATGCCGTGGGCGCCCAGGACTTCCGACCAGATACGCGCCAGCGCAATTTGCCCGACGGCAGCGGCGCCCTGGCTCTCCTCGAGCTTGAGCGGACCGCGCGGGAGCCTCAGACGGCTGCGTCCGAGCGCGATCGCGCCGGACGAGACGACCAGCACTTCACGTCCTTCGCCGTGCAGTTTGGCCAGGTCGCCGGCGAGCGCCGAAAGCCATGCGGTGCGCACCTCGCCGGCAGCCGAATCGATCAGCAGCGAGGAGCCGACCTTGACGACGATGCGGCGAAATTTCTTCAGGCTTGGGCGGACCATGGCTTCGAGACTTTACAGGGTAGCGTCCACAAGATGGCAGATGTCGCGGCGGTGTCGGTGCGTCTTCTCTCCCAGCGGGAGGGATGATCAGAGCATCTCGGGTGAATCGTCAGCCCATCACGAAGGCGTTCAGCTTGTTGCCTTCCGGATCCCTGAAATAGGCCGCGTAAAATCCTCCCTCGCCACGCGGACCGGGAGCGCCTTCATCGGTGCCGCCGAGGGAGAGCGCGAGCTTGTAGATGCGATCGACCTCGGCCCTGTCCTTGGCGGCGAGAGCGACCATCACGCCGTTTCCAACCGACATCGGCTTGCCGTCGAAGGGGGCCGTCAGCCCGAGGCCCGCGCTGCCATCGGCCGAGCCCCAGGCAATGAAGCTGTCGGATTCGATAAAGCGCCCAATGCCCATTTCGGCAGCGATCTTGTCATAGAAGGCGGCGGCCTTCTTCAGATCGTTGGTGCCCAATGTGACGTAGCCGATCATTGACGTCTCCTCGCGAATTTTCAGGAATGAGGGAGTTTTACAGCCGAGCCGCCTGAAAGTCAGGCTCAAAAAATCAACCCTGCGGCGTTGACGGCGACCACGGTTCAGCCTGTGCGGCGCCCTTGGCCTTTATCGATACTGGAGCCTCACCGATCACCGCGACCAGCGCCCGCAAAGCCTCTGGTACGCCTTCTCCGGTGGCGGCGGAAATCAGCAGCGGCGTCTTCTTGGCCGCCCGCTTGAGGCGATCCTTCTGCTTTTTCAACTCGTCCGGCGTCACCGCATCGATCTTGTTCAAGGCGACGATCTCGATCTTTTCAGCGAGCTCGCCTTCATAGGCTTCAAGCTCGTTGCGCACCGTCTTGTAGGCTTTGCCGGCGTGCTCGGTGGTGGCGTCCACCAGATGCAACAGCACGCGGCAGCGCTCGACATGACCGAGGAAGCGGTCGCCGAGACCGGCGCCTTCATGGGCGCCTTCGATCAGGCCAGGAATGTCGGCCAGCACGAATTCGCGGCCATCCGCATTCACCACGCCCAACTGCGGATGCAGCGTGGTGAAAGGATAGTCGGCTATTTTCGGTTTGGCCGCGCTGACTTTTGAGAGAAAGGTCGACTTGCCCGCGTTGGGCAGGCCGACGAGGCCTGCGTCGGCGATCAGCTTCAGCCGCAGCCAGATCCAGCGCTCCTCGCCGAGCTCGCCGGGATTGGCGTTGCGCGGCGCGCGATTCGTGGAGGTCTTGAAATGCGCGTTGCCGAAGCCGCCATTGCCGCCTTCCGCCAGCACGAATTTCTCGCCGAGCGTCGTGAAATCGTGGATCAGCGTCGTCCTGTCTTCGTCGAAGATTTGCGTGCCGACGGGCACCTTGAGCACGATGTCCTTGCCGTTGGCGCCATGGCGGTCCTTGCCCATGCCGTTGGTACCCTTCGGGGCCTTGAAGTGCTGCTGGTAGCGGTAGTCGATCAGGGTATTAAGCCCATCGACGACTTCGACAATGACATCGCCGCCGCGGCCGCCATTGCCGCCGGAGGGGCCGCCAAACTCGACATACTTCTCGCGGCGGAAGGCCACGCAGCCGTTACCACCGTCGCCGGAGCGAATATAGACCTTGGCTTCGTCGAGGAATTTCATGGGGCATAGGTAGGGCAGGGGCGGCGAAGCAGCAACCACAAAGCTTGGTAAATAAGGCCAAGATACGCGAAAGAAATGCCAAAGAAACGCGCGTTGCAGCTATGCAGGGCGCCGGCGAATGAGGAACTTCTGCCATCCTTCCAGCGTCAGTTCGCGCCGCTGGTTGAACACGGTCGAACGCAAGGCGACGACGCCGGTGGTGCGGCCTGCCGTCAGTTCCGTGACCTCCAGCGCGGGGTAGATCGTGTCGCCGGCATAGACCGGCTTCAAAAACCGGCTCGATTGCTCGAGAAATGCGACCAGCGATTCCTCGACCATGAACGGAAACAGCCCGGCGCCGGGCGCGGTGTGGATCAGGGTCTGAAAGCCGTGGGCGAGCAGATCAGGCATGCCGCGCGCGCGGCAATATTCGACGTCGTAATGCACAGGGTGGGTATCGCCGCTGGCGGTCTGGAAAGCGGCAAAGATCGCCTCTGTCATGGTGCGGCTTGGAATGACAAAGCGTTCACCAAGCGAAAAATCCTCGAACCAGCGCTGCTGTTGCACCATGCGATGTTCGGCGGGATCGAAATCGGTCATACCTGTATTCCTGATGGGCCATAACGAAGTCTATAGTGAGACCCTGCCGTCACAAATGAGTTTACTCTCCAAAATCTCAACCTCCCTCGATGATCGCTCCGCGCGGCTGGCCGGTATCGCGCTGATGCTGGCGGGCGTGTGCATGTTTTCCTTCGGCGACGCGCTCGGCAAATATATCGTGGCGACCTATTCGGTCGGGCAATTGATGTTCTTGCGCGCCTGCGCGGCGTTGGCGCTGCTGGCGCCATCGATATGGCGGCAGCGCGCCGAATTCCGGCGGATCGAGCGGCCGTGGTTGCAGCTTCTGCGGTTGATCTTTTCAACTCTCGAAATCGCCGCGTTCTTTCTCGCCACCGTTTACCTGCCGCTCGCCGATGTCGTTACCTATTACCTTGCGACGCCGATTTTCGTCACGGCGTTGTCCGCGATCTTTCTGCGCGAGCAGGTCGGCTGGCGGCGCTGGAGCGCGATCCTGATCGGGTTTTGCGGCGTGTTAATTGCGCTTCGGCCTTCAGCGCAGACGATCAGCTGGCCCGCGATGATCGCGCTCGCCGGCAGCCTGGCCTTTTCCTGCTCGCTCTTGATCACCCGTTTGTTGCGCACAACGCCCGATATCGTACTGGCCTCGGGGCAGTTCGTGGCGGGGCTGTTGTTTGGTCTTGTGATTGCGCCGATCGGCTGGGTTACGCCGACCTTAAGCAGTCTCGGTCTTTTCTTCGCCGCCGGCGCGATTTCGGTGTGTGCGCTTCTCTGCGTCAATCGTTCGCTGAAGCTCGCGCCGGCCTCTACTGTCGTGCCGTATCAATATACGATGATCATCTGGGCCGTGATGTTCGGTTATGCCGTGTTCGGCGACGTGCCATCACTCCCGATGGCGCTGGGCGCAGCCATCATCACGGCTGCGGGGCTTTATATCTTTCTGCGCGAACGGGAGCTTGGACGAAACGCATCCGTCGTCAGCCCGCCCGCGTAGGAAAACGTTATGGCCGCCGCGTCACGCTGCTCCAATTCTTCAGCGATGCCCAGATGCTGCGCGTCAGGCGGAAACAATCGACGGGGGTCGATGATCCCAGCGACTTCGAATCGATGCAACTCGACGCCGCTCCACTGGAAGCCGCATTTCTCCAGCACATTGCGCGAGGCCGGGTTGGCGACGCGCGCGCCGGCGCGCAACTGGCCGGTGTCGAATTGCTCGAACGTGAAATCGATCACGGCGCGCACGGCTTCGGTGGCCAAACCCTGCCCCCAATAGTCGACGCCGAGCCAATAACCGAGTTCCGGAGCTTCCTCTTCGCGCCAATCGACACCGGCCATGCCGATCGGCATGTGATCCTTCTCGATCAGGAAAACCGTCTCGCGGCTGGCTGCGATGCCGCGGACGAATTCGACCGCGTGGCCTTGCGAATAGGGATGCGGCAGACGACGGCTATTCTCCGCAATGCGGCGATCGCCAGCGAGACGCGTAATAGCATTAACGTCGGCAAGCGTCGGCTTGCGCAGCGTCAGGCGTTCGGTCTCGAGGATGCAACGTCCTGCCTCGCGCAGCGTTCGGGGCGGGATATCTCGCAGCATGCTGAAGGCTCCTTGAGTTGAAAACTCTCTCAAAACTCTTGGGGACTTGCCGCGGTCTTTCGCATTCGAAGAGACACGCAACAAAAAAGGGAGGCCGGTTTCCCGCCTCCCCTTGGAGCCTCTAGGCGCTCCGCCGGTTCAACAGGACCCGGCGGAATTTGAATGTTCCACCGTCTATTCGGCCGCCTGCGCCATCGGAATCACCGAGACGAAGGTGCGGCCATTGGCTTTCGCACGAAACTCGACATGGCCCTCTACCTTGGCGAAGAGAGTATGGTCGGTACCCATGCCGACATTAAGGCCGGGGTGCCAGGTGGTGCCGCGCTGACGCGCGATGATGTTGCCGGGAATCACATGTTCGCCGCCATAGGTCTTGATTCCAAGGCGCTTGCCCGCCGAATCACGGCCGTTACGTGATGAACCGCCTGCTTTTTTGTGAGCCATGGCCCGTCTCCAGCTTCTATCTGATCTCTAGATCAATTCGTTGACGAATTCATTTCAACTCATGTCACGCTAAACTGAAGCGTGTCACTTCTTGTCGCTTTTGCCTTTCGCGGCGGCCTTCTTTGCCGGAGCCTTCTTGGCGGGCGCTTTTGCCGCAGCCTTCTTCGGCGCGGCCTTCTTGGCGGCCTTCGGTGCCTCGTCGCCATCATCGGCGGGCTCGGCCACCACCTTTTCGCGCTTCGGGCGCGGTCCGATGGTCGGCTTGTTGTCGTTGGTCAGGATCTCGGTGATGCGAAGCACCGTGATCTCGTCGCGATAGCCGCGCTTGCGGCGCGAATTCTTGCGCCGGCGCTTCTTGAACGCGATCACCTTCGGTCCGCGCTTGTGATCCAGCACTTCGGCCGCAACGGAAGCGCCCGCAACCGTCGGCGCACCGAGCACCGGCGTCTCGCCGCCAACCAGCAACACTTCGCCAAGCTGCACGATCGTGCCGACATCGCCGGCGATCTTGCCTATCTCGAGCACATCATCCGGCGCGACACGGTATTGCCGGCCGCCGGTTTTGATGACTGCGAACATCGTTTTATTCCTTCGTGTTCGATCCCGGCCTCGAACAAAAGTCCGGGTCGGCTTTTTCTTCAGTCGTTATGGGTTCAATTTTCGCGCGACCGGACCAAAACCCGTAAAAAACGAGGTCCTGAAAGCAAATCGGCGCAAAAACAAACAGCGCGAGAAACCTCCCGCGCCGGGTGGGCGGACTTATAGCCGCTCAAGGCCCGGAGTCAAGGCAAACTGGCCTGAAAACCGGTCGAAACGGCCGAATTTGCAGCCAAAAGGGGCGCCTTACCCGCACAGTGAAACCAACGGGTTCCCCGGGGGTTGTCCTGCCATATGGCACCCGGCGGGGCAAATAATGGCTGAGGATACACTGACCACCGTCGGCATCGGCCGGCACGGGGCTCCGCGTCTGCCCTCCGTGGACGTCGACAGCTTCAATATCGAGTTGAAGGACGACGATGGCTTCCTCGGCGACCGCGCCAGCAAGGGGGCCTTTCGCAAGATCCTGGACGGCCTGCGCAAGCCGCTGAAGAAGGCCGGCGACGATCCGCTTGGCGATAAATCCGCAGAGAAGTTCAGCAAAGGCGAACTCGACGAGGCCCTCATCGGCGACGATATCGCCGCCGCCGCGCTGGTCCATGGCGCGATCGAGGAATTCGCCCATGAACTCGCCTATGTGACCTCGCGCTTTCTGAAGACCAAGGCCTGGGCCGATACCGAACGCATCGTGGTCGGCGGCGGCTTTCGCCAAAGTCGCGTCGGCGAACTCGCCATCGCCCGCACCGATATTCTCCTCAAGGCAGACGGCTTCAAGGTGGATCTGGTGCCGATTCGTTTCGATCCGGATGAGGCCGGCCTGATCGGCTGCCTGCATCTGGCGCCGTCATGGATTTTCGAGGCGCATGACAGCATCCTCGCGGTCGATATCGGCGGCACCAATATCCGATGCGGTCTGGTCGAAACCCGCTGGAAGAAGGCCAAAGACCTCTCCAAGGCTTCGGTGGCGCATTCGGAGCTGTGGCGCCATGCCGACGACGAGCCGACCCGGGAAGGCGCGGTCAAGCGGCTGGTCAAAATGCTCAAGGGCCTGATCGACGAGGCCGAGACCGAAGGCCACAAGCTCGCGCCCTTCATCGGAATCGCCTGTCCCGGCGTGATCGAGCACGACGGCTCGATTGCCAAGGGCGCGCAGAACCTGCCGGGCAATTGGGAGAGCAGCAAATTCAATCTGCCGGCGAGCCTGATCGAGGCTATCCCCAAGATCGGCGGTCATGACACCGCGGTGCTGATGCATAATGACGGGGTGGCGCAAGGCCTGTCGGAAGCTCCGTTCATGCAGGACGTCGATCACTGGGGCGTTCTGACCATCGGCACCGGGCTCGGCAATGCGCGCTTCACCAACCGCCACAGGGAAAAAGACGAGAAACGCGACGACGACAAGAGCGAGAAGAAGAACAAGGGTTAACCTCCGCCGCGCCGGTAACCTTGAGTAGTTAGGTTAAAATCGGGATCGCGTTGCCGGGTGCGGGCGGATCGTTAGGCTTCCGCCGTCGCTCAGGCTGGCCCGCGAAGCCGCACTTCCCGGCCCGCAATTTCAATGAGCCGACACGGGACCGCCGGTGTTTTCCGCGTCTGGCGGTCCCACCTTTCTTCCCGATCCATAGCCGCAAGATGAAATTTTGCAGGCTGCGCGCCTTGTCTGATCAGCCGTCCTCGGTTCGAGCCCAATCGGTTCTGATTGCATCAGAACCGGGCTCGAACTCTTTTCATTTGACGCGTTTTGTTCACGCGAACCGGCTTCCACTTCGCTCCAAAACGCTCTAGAACGGCCCCAACCTCAGGGCCTGATTTGCCCTGATTTGCGCCTGGAGAGGTGGCAGAGTGGTTGATTGTACCGCACTCGAAATGCGGCATAGGTGCAAGCCTATCGGGGGTTCGAATCCCCCCCTCTCCGCGCTTCGCCCTTCGGGCTGCGCGCGGCGCAGCCACGCCGAAGGCGAAGACGGACTGACAACCTTCGCCTCAATCAGGTCTCGAACGCGCTGTCTTGATAGGTGAGGCTTGCCTCCGCTTGATGCGCGAGGTCACGCTGGCTCTCGCCGCGGCGGATTCGTGACGCGGCGAATTTCAGGAGCCCGCGCCACGACAGCTCAAGCACCACGTCGTGGTGCCTCAGTCCCTTGCCGCCCTTGACAGGGCCAAGGTCCCGGATCAGGCAGCGATGCCCGCTGCTCATTTTCGCGAATCGGATCTCTGCACGACGCAACATCTGCGGAGCATGCACTGCGAATCGAAGGCGTCAATTCTTGACAGGGTGATTCGCGCGGCGCGTTGAAGGAAACGCGTAACTCTTCGCATCGCAGCGGAACAGGTCAGGGATGCGCGCCTTGGTTCAGATTATGTCACGCAGCTCACTCGGTGTCATCGCCCGGCTGACCCTCAGTATTCCAGAGACGGCAGTGATTAAGACAAGGGCCTCCCGATCGATGCCCCGCTTTCGCGGAGCATGACAGCGGAGATATGCCTCAGCCTTCCCGCGGCACGCTTCGCGCCCGGGTGATGCATCGGTTCGTCCCTCAGCAAACAAGAGGGCACAGGGAATGCCGGTGCGACGGCCGCACCCGCAGCCTTGCGTGCAAAATAAAAAAGCACGCAAGCAAGTCACCACAGGCACGCCGAAACATCCGGCATTCCCTGTACGATGGTGCTAGCGGCTTATACGCGATCTCCCCGGTGTACCGGCTTGTTAGCCACCGTGGTCGGCGTGATGCGTGAGCATCATCGCCAACGTGATCCCAGCGTCGGGAGATCAGGACCACGCGATTTCGCCGCACGCCTCTAGCCGCGCTCGTCTTGCGCTGCCCAAAGCGTCCATCGCATCCCGCGCCCAACGTCCGTGACGATCGCGATACGCCCCTCATTGCGGGCGCGAGACGGCGAGGCTTCTAGAAATGATTTGCCCGACGGCGCAAGCGGAATTCCAGCGACACGTTCGCAAGGCGGGCAAATAACGCATTCTGTGCGCCGCGCCCTCGTCATCAAACCGACGCAGCGAAATCGGTAAAAAGTTGCACGCGCTTGCAACATTTCGCGTGCGTTCGCGTTCTCTCACGGCTGCGCACCGTTGCGCTTTGGGGGCTTCAATGACCGACTTCGCGATCGAAGAGGGACTACCTTATCCGCTGGGCGCCCATTGGAGCGGCAAGGGCACCAATTTCGCTTTGTTTTCAGCCAATGCCACCAAGGTCGAAATCTGCCTGTTCGACGGCGAGCGCGAGACGCACCGGTTCGAGCTGCCGGAATATACCGACCAGATCTTCCATGGCTACATTTCGGGCGTCGGCCCCGGCACGTTCTACGGCTATCGGGTGCACGGACCCTACGAGCCCGACAACGGCCACCGCTTCAATCCGAACAAGCTGCTGCTCGATCCCTATGCGAGGGCGCATGCCGGCGCGCTGACCTGGAATCCGGCCGTGTTCGGCTACAAGATGGAGAGCGGCGACGACCTGACGTTCGACGAGCGCGACAGCGCAGCCTTCGTGCCGAAATGCGTCGTCGTCGATCCCGATTTCGACTGGCAGGCGGACGCGCAGCGGCAGAACGTGCACTGGGACGAAACCATCGTCTACGAAACCCACGTCAAGGGCTTCACCAGGAAACACCCTGACGTGCCCGAACATCTGCGCGGCACCTATGCCGGCTTCGGTACGCCACCGGTCATCGACTATCTGAAATCGCTCGGGATCACCTCGGTCGAGTTGTTGCCGATCCATTCCTTCGTCAACGACAGCAACCTGCTTGAAAAGAAGCTGACGAATTATTGGGGCTACAACACCATCGGCTTCTTTGCGCCCGATCCGCGCTACGCGTCGGAAGTCGCCCACAGCCTTCGCGAGTTCAAGGAGATGGTGGCGAAGCTTCACGCCGCGGGCATCGAGGTGATCCTCGACGTCGTCTACAACCACACCGCCGAAGGCAACGAGCGCGGCCCGACATTGTCCTACAAGGGCATCGACAATGCCAGCTACTACCGTCTCTTGCCCGACAAGAAGCGCTATTACATCAACGACACCGGCACCGGCAACACGGTGAACCTGTCTCACCCGCGCGTGATCCAGATGGTGATGGACTCACTTCGTTATTGGGCCGGCCACATGCATGTCGATGGCTTTCGGTTTGACCTCGGCACCATCCTCGCGCGTGAAGTCTACGGCTTCGACGAGCAGAGCGGTTTCCTCAAAGCGATGGATCAGGATCCGTTGCTCGCGACCGTCAAACTGATCGCCGAACCCTGGGATTGCGGCCCCGGCGGCTATCAGGTCGGCGGCTTCCCGCCGGGCTGGGCGGAATGGAACGACAAGTTTCGCGACACCGTGCGCGACTTCTGGCGCGCCGAAGTGCCGCCCTCAGTGCTGGCGCCGCGGCTGCTCGGCTCCGGCGACATCTTCAACCGCGAGGGACGGCGGAGCTGGGAAAGCGTCAATTTCATCACCGCCCATGACGGCTTCACCCTCAACGACTGGGCGAGCTACAACGAAAAGCACAACGAGGCCAACGGCGAGGACAATCGCGACGGCAGTTCCGACAACCGGTCCTGGAATTGCGGCGCGGAAGGTCCGACCGACAACGCCGATATCCTGGCGTTGCGTGAACGCCAGAAGCGCAACATGCTGGCGACGCTGTTGCTGTCGCAGGGCACGCCGATGCTGCTCGGCGGCGACGAGTTCGGCCGCACGCAACACGGCAACAACAATGCCTATTGTCAGGACAGCGACATCTCGTGGTTCGACTGGACCATCCCGGAAGCCGGGCAAAAGCTGCTCGCCTTCACCAAGCGCCTGATTCAGCTGCGGCGCGATTATCCGATCCTGCGCCGCAGCCGCTTTCTGACCGGTGAACACGACGCCCAGCTCGACATTCGCGACGTGACCTGGATCAGCGCCGGCGGCGGCGAAATGACGCCGGAGGAATGGGACACCGGCTGGATCAGATGCTTCGGCGCCATGCTGGACGGCCGCGCTCGCAAAACCGCGATCGCGCGCCACGGCGAGGACCATAGCGTGCTGATCATCCTCAACAGCGCCGAGGGCGAGGTGGATTTCAAGCTGCCGCATACGTCGGCGGGCCCGCAATGGACCTTGCTGCTCGACACCAACGCCACCGATGGTGCGCCCGTCACGCCGTTTGCGTTCGACAGCATCTACAAGGCCGCCGGGCGATCGTTCACGCTCTTTACGTCCGCGGAATCCGTGGCGAGCGCTTGATTGGCGGAAAGTCTGCGCCTCTCTCATGACGCTCGGTCGCATGACATCTGGCGAGCGGCTGGATCGCTCCCGGAAGGCGTCTCCCTCGCGTTCCTGCCCTCAAGAGCCCTGCGCTCCCCATCAAAAGGGCCACGTCACAGCTCCTGCGCCTGCTCCCGCGCTCTGGACTCCAGGTTGTCCCAAACAATATGCTCGCTTTAGGTGGCAGGCGGGGCGTTCGATGAAAATCATTGGTTTTTGGCTTGGGTTACTCGTTTCCGTCGTTGTGGTCATGGCAGGGGCCCAGGCGCGGGGGCCTTATGGCTCCATAAGTGTTGGAAATTGGAAGGGCGGCGCTTACACGAACGATAAAGACGGCGTCGTTCTCTCATTGTGCGGCCGCTACTCCTTACCAAAGCGGAATCGTGTTCATCGTCTCGGTGAATAAGGATTATGGCTGGACGCTTGGGTTCGCTCACGAGGCTGGAAATTAATCCCCGGTCAGGCGTTTGAAATCGTCCTCACGTTTGACGGACAGCAGCCGTTCAACGTGCATGGGGTACCGTTCGATACGCACCTTGTATCCGTTCCGATGCCGGCAAATTCTTCGCTAATTGCCCAGTTCCGAAAAGCGAAGGACGATGACCGCTTTTACGCAAGGGCAGCTTTTTCAATTCAGCTTAAATCAAACGGGCCAACTCTTGCCATCTCTTCTCAATTGTGTCGAGAGTGTCAAGAAAAATGGAGTTTCCAACGCGGGTGAGTTTGCAGTTGCGATACCAAAGCCAGCAATCGCAAAGCCCGTTGCCGCCACGGCGCAAGATTCGGGATCGCCTCCAGAGACGTCTGCTAAGACCGGCAATCAAACTGGCACGGGCTTTGTTATTAGCAACAATGGGCATGTCGTAACCAACCAGCACGTAGTCGATGGATGTGTGGGCGACATCCAGGGTAACTTGAGTGGCGAAGCGCCAGTCAAGCTGCGTCTCGTTTCAAGCGATGAGACAAATGATCTGGCGTTGCTACAGGCACCGAGCCGCATTCAAGGACGTTGCGACTATCAGAGATAAAGCAATCCATCCGGGCGATAGTGTTATCGCGATCGGCTATCCGTTCCACGGATTACTTACATCCGACTTTACCGTAACCACCGGAATCGTAAGTTCGCTAAGCGGCATTCTTAACGATACCCGTTATTTGCAAATCAGCGCGGCTGTTCAGCCGGGCAACAGCGGAGGTCCGCTTTTGGACAATGGCGGCCAAGTTGTCGGGATGGTTGCTGCTAAACTGAACGCATTGAAGTTCGTCAAAGCGACCGGCAACATACCCGAGAATATAAATTTCGCGATTAAAACGGGAGCTCTAAGAGACTTTCTCGACAATAGCGTGGTGTCTTACCAGACGGCTGACGCGAAGGACGAGTTGAAAACTTCGGACATCGCACGAAATGCCAGGACATTCACCCTCTTGATTTCTTGCACCGCTACGGAACAGAGCGCCAGTGCAAAAAAACACTGATAGTTGACATATTGTTGAGTCCATTGACGACGCACACGCCATGCGCTGCTCAGCTCATCTGTCATATGCACGTCCTGTGGAAGCACGTCTCAGATCAACTCGATTGACGTTATCAACCAAAGCGAATGGGTAACCCTCTACTCAGATGATGCGTCGATACTCCGCACCACGCGGCGTATCAGCCTAAGCCGTCTCCATCTCAACCCCCGGCAGCAGCATCTGTGTTCTTGGTAGTCAACACAATCCGAGGAGCGTCAACGATTGGGTGATGACGTGGAAATGGCGCTCGGGAGGGGCAGTTTAATGCATCCCTGCCGTACGGCGAAAAAGTAAAACGCGAGCCCAACAAATAGTGCAACGGCTATCCAATAGACCAATCCCATCAACGTGCTGTGGCGTATGAAATGGCTATCCTCGTAGAGGTCTTTTTCTTTGGATATAATGCCAGGATAACGTCCAGCCGATGTTTTAAGCGGACGAAAGTCTGCAAACAGTAGCTGCTCTTCTAGGAGACGGAGCGCGCCATGGCTCACGCGATAAAGCTGCGTATTTCTCCGGTCGAGAAGGTAGAACAGAAGTGCTAGCGAGCCGCCGCCTAGCGCAGCAACGATCGACGGCCATGAGCCCATAATCTCTCGCTCTTTGAATAAAATGAAGCAGCCACCGAAGAGAAAGGGTGTCAAAATAATGAAGAAGTGAAACATCTGGGTTCGTTGCTTCGCGTGGAAATCGAAATGCCGCCACGCAAGTTCAAAGCGCATTTTCTCAAACTCGGCGACCACACAACTCTTTTCGCCCCCCTCCTCAAAAGCCTCCCAAAGCGACATTTTCCTCCCCCGCTCTTTGATGCGGAATTGTGCTCTTAGAGTAGGGCGTTTACAACTAAAAATGAGCATCTAGGTCCGATACAATCGCCTAGCGGCGTCGAGATTTACTCCTTAACTGCTATATCCGCTTTTTCGTCCATCGACGACGTCTCGCCGCGCAGTACCTGCGTGCATTCGACCCGGCTAAACCAACCCCCAGCATCAACACTTCGACCGCCGTCGAAGGTTCCCGACGGAACGGCTACTACATGACTCCTGTTGGTCTCGATCGAAACGAGACAACGGAGAACATCATGGAGAATTCAAGCGATGCGCGGGGAGTGCCGCGTCATGCCGACATATTCGATCGCCGGTCGGCGATTGCAACATTCGGCGCGGTCCTGGCGATTAGCAATTTCACGCCGTGGACCATTTCATCATCTCGATCCGCAGAACAGGGAGACAAGACCATGAACCAATATGCAGTGAATAATAGGACGATTAATGAGGCCGTCGGCAGCGGTGGTTTGCTGGTGGTCGCGCAATGGGAAGCGAAAGAAGGTCAGGCCGACAAGGTCGCCTCCATCCTCGATCAATTCTTGCCGGAGGCGCAAAAGGATCCCGGCGCGAAGCTGTTTCTGATCGGCCGAAACAAGGACAACCCGGCGCAGTTTCTGTTCTATGAGCTGTTCCGCGACGAAGCGGCCCTGAAGGCGCACGCCGAAAGCGATTATTTCAAAACCTATATCGCGGGCCAGGCCTTGCCGCTGCTCGCCAAACGCGAACGCGCGCAATACGCGCTGCTGTAAGCACGCCTGAAGCAATGCGAAACGCGCCGGTACGCCCGGCGCGTTTCGGGCCGATCACTTCGCGGCCGAAATAATTGGCGGTTAGGCGACGATGTCGCCTAACGTCGCCGCCTGAATGAATCGAAGCAGAAAGGTAAGCGCCATGTTTTCCGTCATCTTCGAGGTGCTTCCCAACGACGGGAAGAAGGACGAGTATCTCGAACTCGCCAGGCATTTGAAACCGATCCTGGAACTGGTCGACGGCTTCGTCGACAACGAACGGTTCGAAAGTCTGCGGCGGCCGGGATGGGTCTTGTCGCATTCCACCTGGCGCGATGAGAAATCCGTGGTGCGTTGGCGTACCGAAAGCGAGCATCATGCAACCCAGGCCAAAGGCCGTTTCCAGATCTTTGGGGATTATCATCTGCGTGTGGGTGACGTGACTTCCGACACCGCGCCGCCGAAGGAAGCCCCGGTCGATGAACGTCGTTTCGACGCGACCGAAACAGGCGCCGCGAAGCTCATGACGTTTACGGAGATCGTCCCGGTCAAGGAAGGCGCCTTTGCCAGTCAGATCGACTTGTTGCCGGCTCTCCTTGGCCTCGATCTCAAAGAGAGTAGCGTGGTCGAGCACGACATCTGGGCCAGCATCTACAACCCGGGCAAACTGGCGCTCTTGATCGGGTGGAAGGATCCGGCCGCGGCGGAGGAGTGGGTGCCGAAGAAGATCGATGGCATCGAAAAGCTTCGACATCGCAAGGTGCGCGTGGTGCGTGACTACGGCCGGTTCGACCGTCGCGAGGCGCCGCAATATTATCTCGACGTCAAAGGCCGGGAGACGAAGCATCCCGAGCCAAAAGCTCGCGCATGACCTGACCGTTTTCAAAAGCGCGAGTTAGGTCCATCTACTTTCTCATATTTTGATATGATGGGACTCAATATCAGTATGATAACCCGCTGGTTGAGAAGATGTAGATTTTTCCGCGGGTGAAGCAATGACCTGAAGGAGAAGTCTGATGTCCCCAGCCAAATCGATCGCGGCGGCGGTTGCGCTGACAACCGGCGCATTGACAACCGGTGCGCTGACCGCCGGGTCCGCGTCAGCGGTTTCCGCGCTGCCTTCCACTTCGGCCACAACCACCTATCATCGCACAGTTGTCGACGGCCTCAGTGTGTTCTATCGCGAGGCCGGTCCGAAGGACGCGCCTGTGATCGTGCTGCTGCACGGCTTTCCGTCGTCGTCGCGCATGTATGAAACGCTGATTCCGTTGCTCGCGACGCGCTATCACCTGATCGCGCCGGATTATCCGGGCTTCGGCCAGAGCGACGCGCCGCCGCCGTCGCAATACACCTACACGTTCGATCATCTCGCCCAGACCATCAACGCGCTGCTCGAACAGCTCCGGATCGGCCGCTACAGCCTTTATATCCAGGACTATGGCGCGCCCGTCGGCTATCGCATCATGCTCGCGCATCCCGAGCGGGTTCAGGCGCTGGTCGTGCAGAACGGCAACGCCTATGAGGAAGGCCTTGGCGCCAAGTGGAAGGACATCGCGAAATATTGGGCCGACCCCGCGGCGCATCCGGAAATCCCGGTCGCGTTCACCTCGCTGGAGGCGGCCAAGGTTCGCCATGCCGGCGGCAGCCCCAATCCCGAGCGTTACAATCCGGAAGCCTGGCTCGAGGAATTCGCGTTTTTGTCACGGCCCGGCCAGCACGAAATCCAGGTGTCGCTGCTCTATGACTATCGCACCAACGTGGCGTCTTATCCGGCGTGGCAGGCGTGGCTGCGGCAATACAAGCCGCCGACGCTGGTGGTCTGGGGGCGCTATGACAGCTCGTTCATTTCGCCTGGCGGCGAAGCCTACAGACGCGACGTTCCCGACGCGGAAATCCATCAGCTCGACGCCGGTCACTTCGCGCTCGACGAGAGGGTCGACGAAATCGCCGCGCTGATGCTCGAGTTTTTGCCGAAGCATGTCGGCCAATAGAGGCGCCGCGCTTATCCCTCCCCACGCTTTCGCGGAGAGGGACAAGCAAAGCTCCTAATGAATCGCCGCGTAGAGGATCTTGTCCTGTGTGGCATCCGCCGCATCGAACTCCGCGACGATGCGCCCGGTGCGGGCGACGAGAATGCGGTCGGAGACGGCGAGGATTTCCGGCAGATAGGATGAGATCACCACCACCGCCTTGCCTTCGTCGGCCAGCCGGCGGATTTCCGCGTGGATATGCGGAATGGTGCCGACGTCGACGCCGCGGGTCGGTTCGTCGAAGATGATGATGGAGGGGTCCTGCGCCAGCGTTTTGGCCAGCACCACCTTCTGCTGGTTGCCGCCGGAGAGTTCGACGATCTTGGCCTTGCGCTGTAGCGCGTTGATCTTCAGCCGGTCGACCCAGTAATTGGCGAGCTTGCTGCGGCGCGTGCGCGACAGCAGGAAGCTCCAGCCTTTTTTGGTGGCGAGATTGCCGACATAGACATTGTCGTCGACGATCATGGTCTCGAAGAAGCCGTTGGCCTTGCGATCCTCGGTGATGTAGGCGATGCCGTCGTTGATCGCCTGCCGTGGTACGCGGTAGCGGATCGGTTTGCCGCGCAGCCGGATGGTGCCGCCATTGACGAGGTTGCGCTTGAGCGCGCCGTAGATGACCTTGGCGATCTCGGTACGGCCCGAGCCGATCAGGCCGGCGATGCCGACGACCTCGCCGGCATAGACCGAGAACGACATGTTCTTGACTGCCATGCCCATGGTGACGTTCTCGACCGTCAGCACCTTCTCGCGGCGATGGTGGGTCTTCTCTCTTCGGCCATAGACCGCCTGCGCCACTTCGCGGCCGACCATATGCTGCACCAGCGCATCGCGGGTCAGCTGGCTGGCGGGCGCGGTGATCACGAGCTTGCCGTCGCGCAGCACGGTGATGCGGTCGGCGATCTGCAGCGATTCTTCCAGCGCGTGAGAGATGTAGATGATCGACACGCCGCGCGCGCGCAGGTCGCGCACCAGGTGGAAGAAGTGCACGATCTCTTCCGGCGTGAGGCTCGCGGTCGGTTCGTCGAAAATGATGATGCGCGCCTTGTTGTAGATCGCGCGCGCGATCTCCACCATCTGCTTCTTGGCGGTGCCGAGCAGCGCCACCGGCGTTGCCGGATCGACGTGGAAGTTCAGCGATTGCAGGAGCTGCTGCGCCTGGATGTTGAGCGTGCGGAATCGCGTCAGCAGTTTTTCGTTGCCGAGTTCGATGTTCTGCGCCGCGGTCATGGTCGGCACCAGGCTCGTCTCCTGATAGACCATGCAGATGCCGGCCTTGAGCGCATCGCGCGGTTGTTCGAAATCGACCGGCTTGCCGTCGAGGATGAAATCGCCCGAGGTGAGCCGGATCGCGCCCGCGATCGCCTTGCACAGCGTCGATTTGCCCGCGCCGTTCTCGCCGACCAGCGCATGGACTTCGCCGGGATAAAGATCGAAGTCGACGCCTTCGATGGCGTGGACGCCGCCATAGATTTTGCTGCCGCGGAGGATGCGCAGCACCGGCTCGCGCGTGGCGGTCTCGGCTTTGGTCGCGGAAGTATCCGCCATCACTGCGTCGCTCATCGCAGCTCTCCCGTGTGGAGCAACAAGCGTCCCGTGCCGCGCGCCGCGATCACGACGCCATATTGGGTGTCGATGGCGCCGGTCACGCCGTGGAAGCGGCCGCCGGCCCGGCTGTGCAGGCTATCGGTGGGGTTGCCGTCGCCATCGAGATGAACCAGCAGGCCGTAGGAACGCGGCGGCGCCCAGGGCTTTTGAATGCCGAGCGCCTTCACGGCGCCGATCTGCATCGGCTCGAGGCAATTGCTGCCGCCGGCAAAAGCGGGCGCGATCCAGTAATCGGGCGCCACGGTCTCGATCATTTCCTGGCGGAAGTCGTCTTCCTTGAGCACGAATTCGATCAGGTGCGTGCGGCGCGCGAACAGCCCGAGGAAGAAGCCGCCATGGGCATCCCGATGCAGCCGCGCCGGATAGCCGGGCAGGTTGGGGGCAATCACCTCGCTTGCACCGATGCCGTCGCCGGTCAGCGCAAAACGCGTCAGCCGATGCGCCCAGGCTTCCGTGAGCCAGAGCTCTTTTCCATCCGCGGAGACCGCAACGCCATAGGGGTAGGCCAGATCGCTCAGCAACACCTTCGCGTTGCCGAGATCAGCGCCACAGACGACGAGCCGTCCGTTGCTGCGCTTTTCCATTAAATCGTGACGCCATTGATTGGGCTCTCGGCCGGTAGACCCCTCGACCATGAAGATGCGGCCATCCGGCGCGGCGGCAACAGCAGTGAGTCCGGCAAAACCACGACCATCCGCCGCCTCGCACCAGCGCGGATTCGGGTTCGCCGGATCAAGCGCCGCGAGACCGCGGCCTGCGACGCAGACCAATAGTCGCCCATCGGGATGGATGGCCAGACCGCCCGCGTCGCCTTCGAACTCGGCAACGAGGCTGCGATTGGCGAGACCGTGCCCGCTGAGCTTGAACACCTTCTTGCCGGCGGAGACGTAAACGCTGCCGTCGTCCGCTGCGACCAGGTCATCGATGTCGGGCAAGGGATCGCCGATCGGCGTAGCGGCATCGAGCCGGTCATTGGGGCTGAGCGCGCCGTCGAGCGGCGGGATAGCGTTCCGCACACCGTCCCGGTCGATGACGTTGCGGACGTCGCGCAACAGATGGTCGAACATTCCCACGGCGAGTTCCCTTTAGACGGCTCTTTGCACCCGGCTCTTGGCGCCCCAATAGGCATCAAAGCCGGTCCATGTCTCATCGGCGCCGTCGAGCTTGATGCGGCCGATCCGGTTATTCTCCAGGCCGCCGAGATAGAGATAGCCCTTGTGCTCGCGCATCGAGGTCAGCGTCGAATGCGCAATCCCGGTCGGATCCCACCAGGATTCCAGCGCTTCGCCGGCCTCGTTGAATTTCAGGACGCAGCCATGGTTCAGCGCCGGCGCGAGCCATTCGTCGGCCGGCACCTGCTTGACCATGCGCAAGCGAAAGCCCGGCTTGCGCGAGGCGAGATCGAAGGTCGGCGTGCGGATGCCGACCAGCGCCAGCCAGTAGGTGCCGTCGGAGGCACGGTTGATGTTGTCGGGGTTGCCCGGCAATTCGTCGATCAGGATTTCGGTGCGGCCCTTCTTTGGGCCGTCGATCCAGTAGCGGAAGACCTTGCAGAGCGAAGTGCTCGCGATCAGCACCGATTTGCCGTCATGAGACACGCAGATGCCATTCGGGAAATAGAAATGGTTGATCACCGTGCGCGTGGTTTTCGTGGCGGGATCGTAGCAGACGACGCGTCCATTCGGCCGCGCCTCGAGAATGTCGAGCGTGTTGGTCGTCATCTCGTAACGCGTCGTGCAGTCGCTGAAGTAGATTTTTCCGTCCGGCGCGATGTCGAGGTCGTCGGCCATGCGCAATCGCGAATCGTCGTTGAGCTTGTACCAGGTGCGGTTGGTCTCATCCGTGACCTTGAAGATGAGCCCATCCGGCGCGATGCCGTAGACGCCCATGCCGGCGACCGCAACGATCAGGTTCTCGTCGCGGTCGAACTGCATGCCGAGCGGCCGCCCACCGATATGGGCGAACACCTCGCGCGTGGCGAAATCGGGTCCGGAAAAACGGATGATGTTGCCGTCACGGGTTGAGCCGTAGACGCGGCCCTGCCGATCGAGAATGACATCCTCCGGCCCCTCGACCTGATTGAGGCCGATCGCCTGCGCGTTGATCAGCCGGTCGTTCTGGGCGTAGGGCGAATTGGAACTCGGCTGCACCGACGGCGCCCGCGCCAGTTCAACATAGGCCGGATTGACATAGATCTTCTGGATCGCCTTGCCGCGATTCTTCGACCATTTGACGTCGATGCCGACGGCGGCGAGCAGGATCAAGCCGGTCACTGCCGAGGTGACGTAGCCGGGGATGCCCATGCGGACGAGGCCGTTGACCAGCAGGAAGATGATCAGCGCGCCGATCATGGCGCGCCACACCGTGCCCTTGCCGCCGGCGAGCGAGACGCCGCCAAGCACCACGGCCGTGAGGGCCTGGAATTCCCAGCCGACGCCGGTCGTGGAATCCGTGCTCGCCTGTCGTGCGGCATAGAAGATGCCGCTCGCCGCACACAGTGTGCCCGACAGCACATAGGTCATGAACAGCATGAAGCGAACGCGGATGCCGGCGTGGCGTGCCGCCTTGCGGCTCGCGCCGATCGCGGTCAGGTGCCAGCCGTAGCGCGAACGCGACAGGAAGATGTGGCAAATCAAGAGCACGACGAAGAGCGTCGCCGCATTGATGGGAATGCCGAGCACGCTGCCGCCGCCGATGAAATCCCAGGCGTCGCTGTCGACCGAATTGGTCGCGAACACCTGCGCGTAGCTGGTGTTGAGTATGTTGACCGAGGCGCGCAGGATGATCAGCGTCACCAGCGTGGTCAGAAACGGCCGCGTCTTCAGAAAGCCGATCAACAGGCCATTGATGCCGCCGAGCGTTGCACCGACCCCGAGCGTCGCCACGATGACGGCGCCGGCCGACCATTCCTGCACCAGCAGAAAATAAAGCGCGGCGAAATTGCACAGCGCGAAGATCGCGCCGACCGAGAGGTCGATGCCGCCTGCGATCAGGCAAAATCCCATCGCCAGCGCGACAAAGCCGAATTCGGCGAACAACCGCAGCAGCGACACGGTGTTTTGCACCGTCGCATAGCCGGGAATCGTCAGCGAGAAATAGAGCCAGAGGCCGATCATCACCGTGAACGGAATGACCGGCTCGAACCACTGCTTCAGCAACAACTCAGACAGCAGCAGACGGGGCGAGAACCGCCGCACCGACGCCGCAAGCGCATCCATCGTCGACATGTCGAAAAGACTCCCTAAACGCGCAACCGGCGCACGCGCGGAACGCGCGCGCCGGGTCGTGTCGTGATTGGGACCTAACTCTTCTTCGGGAGAGCGTAGCAGTTGCCGCCGTTCGCGTTAGCTTTGTCGATCCACAGCGGTTGAGTGTAGAATTCCAGATTGCGCGTCCCCGGCTTCTCGCCGGACTCCAGCAGCATCTGCGCCGCCATCATCAGGTCGTGGCCCTGTTCAGTCGCCTTGTAGCTCAGGAACTTGAAGAAGTTACCCTGATTGACCTGGTCGCAGTCGAGCTGCGAGCCTTCGCCGGAGGCGTAGACCTTCACGTCGTCGATCTTGCCGGCATTGCGGATGGCCTGCGCGGCGCCCAATTCCATGATGCCCCAGAAGCCAATGCTGGCGCAGAGATCAGGGTGCTGTTGAATGACGGTCGCCGTGATGTTCAACGCGGTGTTGGCGTCCCAGTTCGCTGCCTGATTGGATACGACCTTGATGGCCGGGTCCTTGTTGAGGACCTCCATGATGCCGCCGACCTGATCGACGCTCGCGGCGGCGGCCAGTTCGCCCTGCACAATCTGCACCTTGCCCGACTTGCCCGAACCGGTGCCGCATTGTTTCACGACATCGGTCGCGAGGATCTTGCCGATCTCGTGCCAGTCGGCGCCGACGAAGGCACTGGACTTGTAGTTGGACGACATGTTGATCTGGATGACGTGGGTGCCTTGCTGCTCGGCGCGCTTCAAATCCTTCATCAGAAGCGTGACGCTCGGATTTTGCACGATCAGCACGTCCGGCTTTTGATCGACCAGCGCCGAGAGCGCCTGCTGCATGGCAGCCGGATTGTTGTTGGGGTCGCGCACGACGAACTTCATGCCGCGCCACTCGGCCTCCTCTTGGACAACCCGCGTCCATTCGTCCATCAGCGGCACGCCGAGTGCGATCGGCAGGAAAGCGACAGTCTTGCCTTGCAAGGCTTTGTCAAAGGAAGAGCGGAGCTCACGCGCCGTCTTGGTCCCGCTTTCTTCCTGCGCGCCAGCCCACATCGGCAGCGCCGCCAATGCGGCTCCAGCGAACAACAATGTCCAGATATTGCTCGTCTTCATTGTCTTCCTCCCTGTTGATTTTCGTTTGGTTATGTTCAGTTCGTCTTTAGAACTCAGTCTCCCTGCCGCGCGGTCTCCTCGTCACGGGGATGCAGCCAGTTGTCGAGCACGATGGCCGCGAGCAGCACCACGCCCTTGACGATATTCTGCACCTCGCTGTTGACGTCCATGATGGTGAAGGCGTTGAGCAGCGTGCCGATCAGGACGCAGCCGACCACGACGCTGAACACGCTGCCGCGGCCCCCGATCAGGCTGATGCCGCCGATCACGACCACCAGCACGACGTCGAAGATCATGGTGCCCTGTGTGATCGCCATCTGCATGCTGCCGGTCGTGCCGACCCATACGAAGCCCGCGACCCAGGCCAGGATGGCGACGATCACATATTCCAGCACGATCAGCGGCCGCAGCGCGATGCCGGAGAGCCGCGCCGCCTCGGGATTGTCTCCCTGTGCGTAGATGAAACGCCCGATCGACGTGCGCGACAGGAACAACTGTATGACGATGGCCGCGAAGGCGAATACGAAGATCGGAACCGGCACGCCGAACAACCGGCCGGCGCCAAGGAACATCAGTCCCGGCGCATCGCGAGGCGCGTAGACAACCCAGGCCGGCGCGAACCAGAACGCAAGACCGTAAATGACAAAGCCGGCGGCGAGCGTCACGAACAAAGGCGGGGCTTCGACAAAAGCCACCATCACGCCGTTGATCGCACCGATCGTGATCGCAAGCGCGAGCGCGATCAGCACGGCCGATGGCACCGACACGCCGTGCTGTATCTCGATCAGGGCAATCGACCAGGATCCGGCCATGATCGCGATTGCCGACAGATCGATGCCGCGGCTGATGACGATCAGGCCCATGCCGAGACCCAGGACACCCAGGATCGAAATGCTGCGCAGCAGGTTCAGAAGATTTGAGGCTGTGGCGAAACCGTTGAGGGTGAAGCCGAACAGGATCAAGAGCGCGATCGTAATCGCCAGCACGATCTGTTCCTGGTTGGTCTTTCCGAAACGGAAACGAGGCAAGCGCGCTCCGGCAAACGAATGAAACGTCTGCGGTTCGGCCCCTTGCTGCGGCGAAGCCATCGTCTTCTCCCCGTGTATTTTTTTTGGAGTGTACGGGTAGCGTTCGTTCCGGGTCAAACTCGAAGTTGTTGTGCGGGAACTCTGGCGGCTTTTTCCGCTCAGTGAAATTAGCACGCGCGGCAAGCATCGTCGCTGCCGACTGCATCAAATCCCGATGGCGGCGCGCAGTGTGGGAGAATATTTTTTTGTCGAGGCGATAGTCATTCACTCGATCGGCGCGAGAACCGGCGCCGCTCGACGAGCTAACTCTTTGAGGTCGCTCGCCTTGAGCCTTACGGCTGATGCCGCCGCGTGATCGCGACTTGGGCTGCTTGCGTATAGAGGCTCGAGACCAGTTCAAGATGGGAGCCTGCGGCCCCGGATTTTTCCGCCCAGCCATCCATCGCTTCCAGCATCGGCGGCAAGGTCGCGGCGCGCAACGCCGCATAGGCTTCGGTGACGGAGCGGCCGGTCTCGGTTGCGCGATAGCGCGTTTCCTTGCGCGACGACGAGCCTTCGGTCTCGATCAGGCCGGCCTTCACCAGTTTTCGCGCTGCGTATTGGAGATTGGGGACATCGACGCGGTTAAGCAGCTGGCCGATCTCGGAAAGCCGCTTAGGCTCGTCGCCCATCCGGGCCACATTGAGCACCGCGACGTCGTCACCGGTCAGCGGCACATCGCAGACCGCGGCGAGACACGCGGCTTTCCAGCGGTAGTAGGCCTGCGCCAGCCGCTCCAGGCGGAATTCGAATTCCGACAGCCGCCGCTCGGTCTCGGTACGCGCCAGATGCCAGGAGCCGGGCCTCTCGATGGTCGCCGGCTTTGGCTTGACGGACCCTGCGGTTCGCTTCGCCGCGGCCTTCTGCGTCTTCCTCAACGTCCTCTCCTGATTCTCGTCCTCGCTCAGCGAGTGGGCAGGCTGTGCCCAATCAATGCTATTTACAAGTTTGATTCTTACATTAAAAATACAATTAAGAAAGCGTGATGAAAAGGGCGTCCCCCTTCGTCTCATGCATGGCGCGTCAAACAGCGCTGCACACCGGGAAAGCTCTACAGACTTCAGCAAGGGGAGGTTCAATGGCGGGACAATGGATCGACATCGCTGCCAAGGACGGCGGCACGTTCAAGGCGTATCTCGCTGTTCCCGCCTCCGGCTCAGGCCCCGGCATTCTGCTGTTGCAGGAGATTTTCGGCGTCAACAAGTCGATGCGCGAGACCGCCGATTATTACGCCGAAGAAGGCTATGTCGTCCTGGCGCCGGATCTGTTCTGGCGCATGGAGCCGGGTGTCGATCTCGGCTATTCCGAGGCCGATTTCAACAAGGCGTTCGGCTACTACCAACGCTTCGACGCCAACCAGTCGATCAAGGACGCCGACGACGCGCTGAAGGTGCTGCGCGCGCGCCCCGAATGCAAAGGCAAGGTCGGCGCCCTGGGCTTCTGTCTCGGCGGCAAGCTCGCTTATCTCGTCGCCGCGCGCACCAATGTGGATTGTGCCGTCAGCTATTACGGCGTCGGCATCGAGGCTGATATTGCCGAGGCAGGCAACATCAAAACGCCGATCGTCTTTCATTTCGCCGAGCTCGACAAATACGCGCCGGCCGAGGCGCGCGAGCAGATCAAGGCTGCTTTCAAAGGCCGGTCCGACGCCGAATTCTATCTCTATCCCGGCTGCGACCACGCCTTTGCCGCGCCGGAGCGCACGAGCTTCAACAAGCCGGCGACGCTGATGGCGCATTCGCGCTCGATCGCGCTGTTCCGAAAAGTTCTGGGCCCGCATTACGATCTGTCGGCGCTGTGGGACCGGCATACCGAGCTCGAATTCGGTGTGCGTTCGGCGGAAGAGACCATGACGACCATGGTCGCCGAGCCCTATGTCAATCATATCCCGACCATGACCGGCGGCGTCGGCTACAAAGATCTCCTGCGCTTCTACAAGAACCACTTCATTCCGAAGACGCCAAAGGACACCAAGCTCGTACCGATCTCGCGCACCATCGGCGCCGATCGCATCGTCGACGAGATGCTGTTTTGTTTCACCCACGATATCGAGATCGACTGGATGCTTCCGGGCGTTGCGCCTACCGGCAAATATGTCGAGATCCCCCTGATCGCGATCGTGCGCTTCCGCGGCGACAAGCTCTACAACGAGCACATTTTCTGGGATCAGGCTTCGGTGCTGGTCCAGATCGGGCTGCTCGATCCGAAGAAGTTCCCGGTCGCCGGTATCGAGACTGCAAAGAAGCTCGTCGACAAGTCACTGCCGTCGAACACCTTGATGGCGCGCTGGTCCGAGAGCGCAGGAAAATAGTTGAGAAAATAATCGAAACGAAGTGGCGGCGCGCCGGATGCCGCAAGTGTTGATGAAACAAGTGTTGATGAAATTTGGCTCATAGCGTTGGGGGTATGCACATGAAGTCTTCACTGTCTTCTCGGTCGATGTCTCGCCGTTCGCTTCTGCAACTCGCCGGTGGCGCAGCCGCGTTGCCGCTCGCCTCCAATCTCCTTGGTGATGGCGCGGCGCATGCCGCAACAGCGGGCACGCTGACCATCGCCTATAACGTCAATTTGCCATCGTTCGACCCAACCGTTGGGTTGTCGGCGGTCAATCCGACCATTCAGTCGATCTACCAGTCGGTGTTCGATCCCTATATCGGCCAGGCGGCGGATCTCTCGTTCAAGCCCGGCCTTTTGACCAAATGGGGCTGGAACGAGGACCGCAGCAAGATCACACTGGAACTGCGCAAGGGCGCGACCTGGCATGACGGCTCGCCGGTCACGCCGGAAGACGTCGTGTGGTCGTTGCAGCGCGCCGCCGATCCGAAAGGCGGCAATCCGATCCAGTTCGTCTGGTCCAAGGTCGGCAACTACAAGATCGACGGCAACACCATTACCGGCGACGTCCTGGAGTTCGAGCCGACGCTGTTCAAATGGATGGCGTTCCTCACCGGCTACATCCTGCCGAAAGCCTATTTCGAGAAGGTCGGCGCGGAAGGGTTTGAGAAGGCGCCGATCGGGTCGGGCCCCTACAAGGTCGATGCGTTCGAGCGCAACGCGTTCCTGCGGTTGAAGGCGCATCCCGGCTATTGGGGTCCGAAGCCCGCCTTCGAGACTGTGGTGTTCAAGTTCATCACCGATCCCACCAGCCGTGTCGCTGAAATCGAATCCGGCGGATCGGATTTGACGTTCGAAATTCCCTACGAGGAATTCGATCGCCTGAAAAACAAGCCCGGCCTCGCCGGTCAAACCAAGCCGGTGTCCGATATCGCGATGATTTTCCTGACCGACATCGATCCGATGCTCGATCGCAACGTTCGCCTCGCCGCCAACCATGCGATCGACAAGAAGGCGATCGTCGACCGGCTGTTGAAGGGGTATGGCGTTCCGATCTCGACGCTGGAGGCGCCCGGCTATGCCGCCTTCGATCCCTCGATCAAGGTGTCCTACGATCCGGACCTCGCCAAGAGCCTGCTGGCCAAGAGCGGCTACTCGCCGGACAAGCCGGTCAAGTTCACGATCCAGACGACGCGCGGCTTCAAGCCGAAGGATTATGAGATGATCCAGGCGATCGTCGGTATGTGGCGCAAGGTCGGCATCGACGCCACCATCGAGGTCTACGAAATCGCCAAGCATTTCGAGTTGCGCGCCGGTCACAAACTGGCGCCGGCGGCGTTCTACAATTGGGGCAATGCGATCGGCGATCCCTCCACCTCGACCGGTTTTGCCATGTTCGGCCCGTCGCCGCACTGCGCCTGGAAGGGCAAGGACCTGGTCGAGCGGATCGGACCGCTGTGGGGCGAGAAGGACGAGGCCAAGCGCATCGCCGGCTACAAGGCGGTCGACAAATATATCGCCGAGGAAGGCGAGGTGATCCCGCTGTTCCAGTATGTGCAGCCGATCATCCACAAAAAGGGCCTGAAGATGGTGGCGCAAGCCAACGGCATGATCCTTCCGCAACTGATCACGCCAGCTTAAGGTCGCGACAGGGAGCAACGCATAGCGATGCGATGGGGCGAGATCATCAGGCGACTCGTCCTCGTACCGCCCACTCTGTTCGGCGTTGCGGTGATCGTGTTCGTGCTGTTGCGCGTCGTGCCCGGCGATCCCATTGCGATGATGATCCCGCCCGGCGCCTCGGAAGCCGACATCGTTCGGCTGCGGGCGTTCTACGGTCTCGACCAGTCAATCTTTCATCAATTTGTGACCTGGCTCGGCCAGGTCGCAAGTGGTGATTTTGGCCGATCGATCAGTGTGCGCCAAAGCGTGTTGGATCTGTTGCTGATGCGTCTGCCGGCCACCATCGAATTGTCGCTGCTGGCCACGGTGATTGCGCTCTTCATCGGAGCCCTCACAGCGCTTGTCGGCATCCTTTCTCGCGGTCGTCGCGCTGAATGGGCGGTCGATGGCGGGGTCGGCGTGCTGTTGGCGATCCCGGATTTTCTCTGGGCGCTGATCCTGCTGCTGCTGTTCGGTGTGCTGATTCCGTGGCTGCCGATCTCCGGGCGCATCGATCCGCAGATCGAGATCGACTTTCGCAGCAATTTCTATCTGATCGAAAGCCTGTTGACGGGCCGTTTCGATATCGCCTCCGCACTCCTGCGTCACATGATCCTGCCGGCGCTGGCGCTGGCGTTGCCGTTCGCAGCGATCGTCGCGCGGCTATTGAAGGCGTCGCTCGCGGAAGCCGAGGATCAGGATTACGCCCAGGTCGCCCGCGCCCGCGGCTATTCGCGCCCCGCTATCCTGCTCCACGAAGTGTTCCCCAACGCGCTGATTCCGACAGTCGCGCTTGGCGGCGTGCAGGTGACGTTGCTGCTCGGCGGCACCGTGCTGGTCGAGCGCATCTTCTCTTATGAGGGCATCGGCAACATGGCGATCGACGCCGTGATCAATCGCGACTTCCCGCTGATCCAGGGACTGGTGCTGACGTTCGCGGTGATGTTCATCGCGCTTAATCTCATTGTCGATTTCATCGTGACGCTGCTGGATCCGAGGCTGCGCCATGGTTGACGTCGCAGTCGCGCCTCTTGGCATGCCACCTTCGCGCTTGCTCGCCGGATGGCGGCGCGGCGGCCCGCGCTTGTGGGTTGGCGCGGCGCTGGTGGCCATATTGGTGCTGGCCGCGCTGCTCGCGCCGATCCTGGCGCCGCACGATCCGCTCGAACAGGATTTGCTGTCGGCGCAATTGCCGCCGATGTGGGCGCAAGGCGGTGATCCCTCCTACATTCTCGGTACGGACAGTCTCGGTCGCTGCGTGCTGTCGCGGCTGATCTATTCGGCGCGAACGGCGGTCGTGGTGGCGCTGATCGCGGCAACGCTGGCGGCCCTGATCGGCGTGACGCTCGGCCTGTTCGCCGGCAGCTTCGGCGGCTGGGTCGATCAGTTGATTTCGCGGCTGATCGACGTCTGGATGGCATTTCCGCCGGTGCTGCTGTCGATCGTGCTGGCGGCGGTGATCGGTGCGGGCCTGACCTCGGTCATCGTCGCGATCGTGGTGGTCGACTGGACCCGCTTTGCCCGCGTGATGCGCGCTGAAACCATGGCGCAATTGACGCGCGACTACGCTGCTGCGGCGCGCGCGATCGGCTTGAGCCGCGCCGAGACGCTGCGGCTGGAGATTTTACCCAACCTTGTTCCGCTCCTGGTCACGCTGCTCGCGGTCGAGATGGGGATTGCGATCCTCGTCGAGGTGATCCTGTCCTTTGTCGGAATTTCCGTCGCCGGCGATACCCCGACCTGGGGAAGCATGATCGCGGAAGGCCGCCAGATCGTCTATCAGGCGCCGTGGATCATGGCGCTGCCGATTGGATGCATCATCTTAAGCGTCATCGGCCTCAATTTGCTCGGCGATGGTCTGCGGCTTGCGCTCGATCCGGTGCAACGCTCATGACCGCCACGCTCGCCATCGAGGAGCTGAAGGTCGCGATCGGCGACGCCAACGTGCTGCGCGGGGTTAGCATCGAGGTCGAACCGGGCGAAGTTCGCGGGCTGGTCGGCGAATCCGGCGCGGGCAAATCGATGTTGGGCCGCGCGGTGCTGGGATTGTTGCCGGCGAACGCGACGATTCTCTCTGGTCATATCGCCTTCGAGGGCCGCGATCTCCTCGGCATGCGTGAGGCCGAGCGGCGCAGCCTGCTTGGCCGCCGCATTGCCCTTATTCCACAAGACCCGATGACTTCGCTCAATCCGGTCAAACGCGTCGGCGCACAAATCAGCAACCTGTTGCGGCATCATCTCGATCTGTCGAAGCAGGCCGCGCTCCAGCGTGCCACTGAACTGCTGACCGAGGTCGCGATCCGGGACCCCGAGCGGGTGCTATCTTTGTATCCCCACGAAATCTCGGGCGGCATGCGGCAACGCGTCCTGATCGCGATGGCATTCGCATGCGATCCCTCGCTGGTGATTGCGGACGAGCCGACCACCGCGCTTGATGTCACCGTGCAGCGCCAGGTGCTTCAACTTGTCGAGCGGCTGCGCAAGCGTCACGGCAGCGCGGTGTTGTTCATCACCCATGACCTTGGCGTGGTCGCCAAGATCTGCCGGAGCATGACGGTGCTGCACGCGGGCCGCGTGCTTGAGGAGGGCGAGACTGCGGACGTTTTGGCGCGCCCACGCCACGCCTATACGCGCGCGTTGCTCGCGGCGACGCCGCGGGCCGACCGTCCGGCGGACACGCTGCGGCCGGTGCCACCGGCCTTGATTGAGCAATTATGGTCGGAAGCGCGCAAGCTTGACCTCGCAGGCAAGGCGGTGCCGGCATGAGCGAGATTCTCCTTCGCACCGGCAGCCTTCGTTTTGGCTATCCGCAACGCAGCGGTTTGTTCGGCAAACCCAGCCTGCGCGAGGTCATCAAAGGCGTCGACCTCGCCGTGCCGCGTGGATCGGTGCTTGGCCTTGTCGGCGAATCCGGCTCCGGAAAGACCACGCTCGGCCGTTTGCTGGTGCGGCTGCTTCAGCCGACCTCCGGCAACATCCAGTTCGACGGCGTCGAGATCGGCGGGCTCAGCGACGCCGAGATGCGGCCGTTGCGCGCGCGCATCCAGATGATTTTTCAGGACCCGCAATCCTCACTCAATCCGCGGCTGCGGCTCGGCACCACGCTGACGCGGCCGCTTCGTGCCTATGGACGGCTCAGGGGATCGCGAGATCAGCGCGCGCGGGCGGTCGCCCTGCTCGAGCTCGTCGGACTCCCGGCCGAATTCGCCGACCGCTATCCGAACGAGTTGTCAGGCGGCCAGCGCCAGCGCGCCGGCATTGCGCGGGCGCTCGCGCTTGAGCCTGATTTCATCGTCGCCGACGAAATCGTGTCGGGCCTGGATGTCTCGACCCAGGCCCACATTCTGCTGCTCTTGAAGGAACTGCGCGCCCGGCTTGGCCTTACGATGGTTTTCATCAGCCATGATCTCTCGCTGGTGCGGGTGCTCTGCGACGATGTCGCGATCCTGTACCAGGGCGAGGTCGTCGAATACGGCCCCGTCGCGCGTGTCTTCGGCGCCCCCCAACATGCCTATACGCGGCAGTTGCTCGCCGCGATTCCATTGCCCGATGTCGAGCCAGGCTGGCTCGACGATTCCCCACCGCTTGCCACCTCTCAACAGCAAGGATCAGCCGCATGACCGAGACGATCAAGGGTTCCGTTGTCCTCATCACTGGCGCTACCGGCGCGATTGCGCAGGCGCTCATCGCCGAACTCAAAGCCCGCGGCGCCGCCAAGATCTATGCGGCGGCGCGCGATGTTTCGTCTTTGAAGGCGTCCGATGGGGTGGTGCCGATCAAGATGGACGTCACCAGCGACGCGGATGTGGCTGCGGCCGCCAAGGCAGCGGGAGACGTCACGCTGTTGATCAACAATGCCGGCATCAATCACAACACCGGCTTCCTTGTGACGCCCGATGTCGCGATCGCGCGCGAGGAGATCGAGATCAACTATCTCGCGCCCTTGCGCGTGAGCAAGGCCTTTGCCCCGGCGTTGATCAAGAACAAGGGCGCGGTGCTCAACATCCTGACCATTCTGGCGCGGGTCAATCTGCCGTTCATGGGCTCCTATTGCGCGTCCAAGGCGGCCGGTCTCAGCCTGACGCAGGGGCTGCGCGGCGAACTGACGCCAAAGGGCGTGCGCGTGGCCGCCGCACTTCCCGGCGCGATCGATACCCGCATGACCGCGATGCTGACCATCCCGAAGATGTCGACCGCGGATGCCGCCAAGGAAATCCTGAGCGGATTTGAGGCGGGCGAAGAGGAAATCTATGTTGGCGAGATGGCGCGCGGATTGGCGCAAGGGCTCGCCCACGACCCGAAGGGCGTCGAACGGCAACTCGCTTCGCCCGGCTAACTCTCGTCCAACTCTCGTCCATCACGTTCAAATACTGCAAAACCAAGGGAGCGATCATGACCAAGATGAGACTACTGCTTGCCTTCGCTGCGTTGACGATCGGCGCGTCTGCGGCTTCGGCCGATTCCATTCCGGGCCTGCGCGGCCACGATCACACCGGCATCACCGTGCCGGACGTGAAAGCGGCGACCGCTTTTTTCACGGACGTTGTCGGCTGCAAACATGCGATGTCGTTCGGGCCGTTCATGGACGACAAAGGCACGTTCATGCAGGACGTCGTCAACGTCAATCCACGCGCCGTCATCGAAGAGATCAGCATGGTCCGCTGCGGCTACGGCTCGAATATCGAGCTGTTCCAGTACAAGTCGCCGGATCAGGCAAAGTCAGAGCCGAAGAATAGCGACTACGGTGGCCATCACATCGCGCTCTATGTCGATGATATCGCGAAGGCGGGAGAATATCTGAAGGCGAAGGGCGTCAAGACCATGCAGGGACCTATACCGGTCAATGAAGGTCCCGCGGCCGGCCAGTCGATCCTGTATTTCCTCACGCCATGGGGAATGCAGATGGAGTTGATCAGCTATCCGAAAGGCATGGCCTACGAGAAGGACGCCAAGACGGTGCTGTGGTCGACGACGGAGCCTGCGAAGTAAGTCGCCTGCGAGGCAAGTCTTGCGAAATCTCGCCGCAAAAAAAGGAGTGCGATGGCAGAAGGGGCGCCATCGCACTCAAGGAGGGGTAGGTGACTGAGGGTAGTTAGACGCGTTATCGATTACTGAACTTCTTCCTTGTGCTTGCGCACGTGGGCAACGGTGTTGCGGACCTTGGGCTGCTGGAGTTCAGCGCTGGCCTGGGCATCGTAACCCTGTACCGAATCGAGCCGGGTGAGGCCGGCGGGAACGCCCTGGGCCGCAGCCGGGGTCACCGGGCTTACGGAAATCAGCGCCAAAGCGGCCGAGCCGAAAACAAGGCTCGCAATGCGGGTCGTCTGGATGAATTTCGACATGATGCTCTCTCTCGGTTAACGCGTCATCTGAACAAAATAAGGTATCTCAATACTAAGACCCGAAATGAAGGTGACTGGTCACCTTAACTTTGGAACGTATCGACACCGAACTTCATTACAGCTACGCAATAATCCAAATATGACCAGTCAGCTTAAAATGTCAACGCAGATTGGATCACGTTAAGATCACATTCACTTTAGCAGCGCTTTGAAGGCGGTATTGAGGAAGTCGTCGATCGGCTCACGGTTCTGCGTGATCTTGAGCCGGATGGTTGCTCCCTCCCAGGCATTGACCAGGAAACGCGCCATCTGCCCCGCGTCATGACGGGGATCGACCTCGCCTTTGTCCTGGGCTTCGCGCAGTACCGCTTCCACGGCGCCGCACCAGGTCTCGAAGATGGTGCGCAATTCCTCGCGCAGCTTCGGAAGATCTGCACTCACCTCGGCGGCGAAAAGCCCAAGCATGCAGCCGCGCCCATAGCCGAGCGAGATCAGGCGCTCGGACAAGAAGCTGAAATGATTTTTCAGGCGCGTCAGCGGCGAAACACTCTGGTCGGTCAAAATATCCGAGCGGACGCCCTCCAGATAACGCCGCAGCGAATCAATCGCGATATCTTCCTTGTTCTCGAAGTGATTGAAGAACGAGCCCTTGGGAACGCCGGCGGCCTGGGTGATGTCCTGGATCGAGCACCCCTTGAAGCCAAAGGTGTGCAGCGTATCG
The DNA here is from genome assembly GCA_963752265.1 of uncultured Alphaproteobacteria bacterium. Lineage (GTDB taxonomy): Bacteria > Pseudomonadota > Alphaproteobacteria > Rhizobiales > Xanthobacteraceae > Bradyrhizobium. The sequence continues at coordinate 19,508 of CAVVZW010000011.1, read as the reverse complement.
ACCGCGCTGCTGGCTAGCTTTTCGCGCAGGCTGGGTCTGGCCATGAACGTTCCTCCTGAGGGTCGTTACCCTCGCGAGACGTGACAAATCGTCTCGCATGCATGACAAATATGCGACCAGACGACTTAATTCAATGCAAAAAGCAGAAAATCTGACCAGTCACTTTGATTCGTAATGTTGCAGCTACAATAATACCATTACCTAAGTCTTAAATTCCTGGTAGCGGACTTAAATTCCCAATGACGGATTTTGGTGGCCCGACCGGCAGGCGAGCCGGCCCGCAATTCGCATCGTAACGATCTATCGTCTGCGGACCTAGTTCGCCCTGTCATGCGAGGCGAGCCCGGTCGGCTTGTAGTCGTAGGTTGGATAGAATTCGGTGTGGTAGCTGCCCCAGGCCGTGTTCTCCAGGATGCGATTGACTTCACGCAGCCGGCTCGCCGGCAGCCGCAGCGTCACCACCTGCCCAATGCCCATCATCACATACCAACTCACGACTTCGACGCCGGTCGGAGGAAATGCCTTGTAGAATCCCTGCCTGTCGAGCTGAGCGTTGAGTTCGCTGAGGGGGCGCGTTTGATCGTGCTTGAAAAAGATCGTGAGCATCACGGCGTTGTCGGGGGTCGGCGCGGCGATGTCGTTCGTCGATAGCGGCGCTGGCGCAGGTTGCGCCTGGGCTGTGGTGCTGAAGCTCAAGGCCGCGGCGACCGCAGCCATGGCGATCAAAGATCGAAATGGTGCCGCCAAAGCCGCGGTGACCTTTGATGCGCGTGTTATTTGCCCCATCGCTGTCTCCTCGATTTTGCGTGTGTGATTGCGGTGCTCACGAAGGCGGCGGCCATCATCGCCGACCTGAGAAGGCTTTTAACCTGATATCATCGTGATGGATATTCGGCCGTCACGTCCGTGCCGGCATCGCCCGTCATGAGTGCGGGTCTCGGCTCGCCGTGATGATGGCGCTGGCTGCTCAGGCGCGGGATTTTTCCGGGCCGCCAAGCGCCTTTTTGACCCGGGCGGTTCCGTCGCGCACGGCGTCGCGACCCTTCCAGGCCAGATGGGTCAGGCGGCCGGTGAGGGTTTCGTGGCTGCGCAGGCGGCGCGATCCCAGCACGTGACCGACATTGTCGGGAAAGCGCTTGATCTCGCTTTCGACGAGCTCGGTAATCGACGCCATCAGCGCATCCATCCTCCGTCCCCAATCGGATTCCGCAAGCAGATCGATCCGGACCCGCAGCGCGTATTCGGCATCGTAGATGCCGACCAGAATTTCCTTGGCGACGAGGATGCGCTCGTTCTTGAGCGCGACGCGCAACAAGCCGCGTTTGTCTTCCATGCGATCCAGCACGATCGAAACAGCGGCGGCGTAGGGCGTGGCGGCGACGTCGGCCGCATTCTTGCTCGCAGCAGCCTTGGTGGCGAGACGGATCAACTGCCATTGAATTTTGAGCCGCCGGGCCACCAGCATGAGCGCGAATGGGAACTGCTCGGGATTGGTTTTTGCGAACGCAGCCAGCAGCGGCGAGACCTTGGCAACCTCGGCGTCTTCAAAGCGGGCGAACTTGGCCGGCAATGCTTCGTTCAGCTTGGCGATTTCGTCGCGTGCGCGAAGCGCGCTCAGCATCTTGGTCAGATCGTCGAAGACCATTGGCGAGGCCGTGTAGGTTGCGAGCCTGTTGCGAATCTGGTCGGCGCCTTCGGGTGAGTTGAGGACACCCTCCATGCTTTTGATGACTTTGACTTGAAAGGCGGCGGCAGCCTGACGGGCATCCCGCTGCTTGTCCGCCGTGATCAGGTCGTTGACGTTCTTGACGTAATCGCGCGCCATCGTCGGCAGCAGATCGCGGCTGATCCATTCCCAGATCGCCGACAGTGAGCCGCGCAGGATTCCGCCGGTCGTCGCGTGCTGGGGCGCGCCTTCGACCAGCAACGGTTCCAATGAAGCGAAGAAAAGACGTACCGGCGGAGCGTTGCGCTTCTGGCTGTGTCCGCTGGTGCGAAACTCGGCGCGCAACGTGTCCATGACCTCGCCCACACCAGGTATTTCGGTGCCGGAGAGTTCCAGCCGCTCGAGTTCGTCCAGCAGATTGCTGCGCGTCGGCGGCGCCAATCGCTGCAAGAACTCTATAAGGCGGGTCTGGATCATTGCAGAACGTGGCGATTGGTTAAGGAAAGCTTTGCACTTCAAGGCCGGGATTGGCCAAGTGCGATCAAAGCAGGGCGTCGTAAATTAAGTCGTAAAAAAACGGTAAGGTGTTGCCTTCCTCCAGCAAAGTACCGGGTCACATTTCAGTTAGCGGCCCCATGACGGATCGCCGCTTGCGGTATGTCGCTCAAAGGTCGGCGTTATTTCGAAACAAGTGTTGCGCTGCAATGTTAGCGGAAACTTAACCCTTCGAATTGATGCGCGTGCTGAGGGAAATTGACGTCGTGCCTGCCGGGTTGCAAAAGGCCGCGCGCTCGATTTTCTGCGTCTTATGTTTGCATCATGGCCATCGACGGGACGTGGCGTCGCGATTGCCTGCTCCAGGCCATATCGGACAATGACGCCATGTTGATCGTGGAAGGCTCCATCCAGGGTCTTAATCTCAAGGAATTCTTTCTGCTGCTGTCGTCCACGGGTCTCGCCTATCGCCGCTGCGAACTCGTTCGCGTCAACGGAACCGATATGGATATCCAGTTCCTGAAGACGAAGAGCCGGAAAAAGAAGCAGGCCAGTTCCGTGCACTAGCGAAGTTGAAGTCGCGATCACCGTTGCGGCAGGTTCGTTGCGGGAACTTCAAATTCAGGACCCTCTCCAGAAAAGCCCCCTCTCCAGAAATCATCTGCGCTTATCCGCCGGCTCGTTTGCGATGCGGCGCCGCGTCGTTTCGGCCGGCAGTCATTGAAAACCGTAAGCTGCGAGGCGGGCCTGGAAGCGGGAACGCGCCCGTTTTAACAAAAGCTCGCCCTTTCACGTTTGACAAAACCATGTTGCTACTTGTGCGTTAGGTTCTCGTCCCGTAGAAATACGGATAAGCACGATTTGCGGCCTGCGTCGCGAGCCCTGCCTCAGTCTACGTCGTTTTTTGCGCTACAAGGGACGATGTCACATGACCGAAAAGCCGCTGTCTCGCGGTGAGATCTTCGTCGTCGATGATGATCCCGCCGTTCGCGAAACTCTTTCGATTGTCTTGTCGGCAGGAGGCTACGAAGTCATCTGCTTCGCCGACGGCGCCGCGTTGTTATCGGTCGCCCGAAATCGTACCCCCGCCGCCATTCTGCTTGACGTGCATATTCCCGGTAAATCCGGCCTGGATGTTCTGCGGGAATTGCGCGGTGAGGACTATCCGGCGCCGATCTTCATCGTCTCGGGGCAGGGCGATATCGCGATGGCGGTCAGCGCGATCAAGAATGGCGCGCTGGATTTCATCGAGAAGCCGTTTCGCGGAAACGAGATCGTGACGCGGCTCAATGAGGCGATCGAAGCCTATGCGCGCCGCCAGGCTGATCGTTCCGCTTCCAACATCGGCTCCGCGCATTTTCCCGGCCGCGAGCCCCTGACCCGGCGCGAGCGCGAAGTGCTGGAGCAGTTCACGTCCGGCGCCTCCAACAAGGAGGCGGGGCGGCAGTTGGGAATTAGCCCTCGCACCATCGAAGACCACCGTGCAAACATCATGAAGAAGCTGGGCGCGAGAAATGCCGCCGATCTGGTCCGGATTGTGATGACGGCTTCCCGCGCGTCGTGAGCGGCCCATGCCAGCAGGGAGCCGCGCAGGCTGATTTCGAATCGTAAGCCTTGTAGTGAGCCTTGTAGTGAGCCTTGTAGTGAGCCTTGGCGCGGTTGCGAACGGGCCGGGCTTGTGATCGACTCCCAATCATTGATTCCGAAGCAAGCACAGCGCGTCCTATTCGCCCCGCGGATGGTCAGCTTCGATCCGGCGTTTCCACGCGTCGTTGATCTGTCCGGCGGAATTTCTCGTTTGGCGTGAGAAAGAAGCCGCGGTCATTCATGCTGGCGGACTTCGCCGTCCTCAAAACAACCGGTCGCAAATATGTGGACATTCTTTGAGCGAATTCTGGATTCCTCGATGTTCTCTCCGCACGGCATTTGTCTGTTGTGGGAACCCGAACTGATCTGGCTGCATGTTGTTTCCGACGCGTTGATCGCGCTGGCGTACTTCTCGATTCCGTTCGCGCTTGCGATCTTCGTCTCGAAGCGGCGGGACCTCAAATTTGGCTGGGTCTATTGGGCGTTCGGCATTTTCATCCTGGCCTGCGGCCTGACGCACATCATGTCGATCTACACGCTGTGGGTGCCGATCTACGGTATCGAAGGCCTCGTCAAAGCCGTGACCGCCGCGGCGTCCATCGTCACCGCCGGCATGCTGTGGCCGCTGCTGCCAAAGCTGCTCACGATCCCGTCTCCCTTCGATCTGCGCCAGGCCCAGCAAGCGCTCAAGGAAGAGGAAATGAAGGGCAGGGATTCCGAGCAACTGCTTCAGCAATTCCGCCAGGCCCAGCAGGCGTTGCGCGAGAGCATGGCGCGCCTGACAGCGGTGGTGGAGACTGCGGTCGACGGGTTTATCCTGATCGACGCCCGGGGCCGTATCCTGCTGTTCAATCCAGCCTGCGAAAGGCTGTTCGGGTATCGCGCCGAAGAAGTCTTCCACGAAAACGTCAAAATGCTGATGCCGCCGGCCTACAGCGCGCATCACGATGGCTATATCGACAACTTCCTGCGGACGAGCGAGCGCAAGATCATCGGGATCGGCCGCGAAGTCATCGGCCTGCGCAAGGACGGCTCGACGTTTCCGATGGAATTGTCCGTCGGCGAAGCCAAGCAAGACGGCGAATCGATCTTCGTCGGCATCATCCACGATGTGACCGCGCGCAAGCACACCGAAGAGCAACTGCGGCAGGCGCAGAAGATGGAAATGGTCGGGCAACTCTCCGGCGGCATCGCGCACGACTTCAACAATTTGCTCACCGTCATCGTCGGCAATGCCGAACATCTCGGCGAACAGTTGAAGTCCCGGCAGGATCTGCAGCGGATTTCGAACGACATATGTCAGGCCGGGGAGCGTGGCGCGGAACTGACGCAACGGTTGCTCGCATTCAGCCGCCGGCAACTGCTGCACCCGCGCGAGGTCGATTGCCACGAGATGCTGGATTCGATGCGAAAGCTGCTGCGGCGGACTCTGCGTGAGAACATCGAAATCTCGATTGCGCCCGGCTCCGCACGGATCCTGGCCTTTGCCGATCGCGCGCAGCTTGAATCCTCGGTCCTTAACCTCGCGCTCAATGCGCAGGACGCGATGCCCAATGGCGGACATCTGAGCCTCAGCACCAGCGTCGCCTCGCTGGATGAAGAGTACCAGGGACAGCATCCCGAGTTCGCGCCCGGTGAGTACGCCATGATCGCCGTGACCGACGATGGTGTCGGCATGACGGCGGAGGTTGCTGCCCGCGCGTTCGAGCCGTTCTATACGACCAAGGAAGTCGGCAAGGGCAGCGGGCTCGGCTTGAGCATGGTCTACGGCTTTGCCAAGCAGTCGAATGGTCACGTGTCGATCTACAGCGAAGTGGGGCTTGGAACGACGGTGCGGATCTATCTGCCGCATGTGGCCAGGGAGCAACCAAATCCGTCCGATCAGGTTTCGGCGGATGAGACGTCCGTTCCGCGCGGCCACGAGACAATTCTGGTAGCGGAAGACGATCCCTTCGTTCGCTCGTCCGTGATTCTGCGGATCGAAAATCTCGGCTACACGGTCATAGCAGCGATCAACGGCCATGACGCGCTGGCAAAGCTCAGGGCCAACCCGGCTGTCGACATGCTTTTCACCGACATTGTCATGCCCGGCGGCATGAGCGGTTGGGAGCTCGCCGATCGGGTTCGCGAAATCAGGCCGGGCCTGCCCGTTGTGTTCTCTTCCGGCTACGCGCTGGAAATGCTGGCCCACAAGGGTCGCGAGCCCGGGAAGTCCCTCATCCTGAGCAAGCCCTATCGCAAGACGGAGCTGGCCGCGCGGCTGCGAGAAGCCCTGACCGGAAATTTTGTCGGCCAATAAGGCCTTGCTCGCCATGGATCGCCTGTGACATGACTCGATCAGGGGTCACGAGGTGTCGCCATGGCTGAAAACAAGAAGACTGAAAACAAGAAAAATCCCGATACACTCCGCAGCGCGCGCTGGTTTGCGCCCGACGATCTCCGGGCCTTCGGCCATCGCTCGCGCGCCATGCAGATGGGCTATGCGCCGGAGGAATGGAAGGGCCGCCCGGTCATCGCGATCCTCAACACCTGGTCGGATGCGCAACCCTGCCACATGCATTTCAAAACCCGGGTGGACGACGTCAAGCGCGGCATCCTGATGGCCGGCGGCTTTCCGATGGAACTGCCGGCGCTGTCGCTGTCGGAATCCTTCCTGAAGCCGACCACGATGCTCTATCGCAATTTGCTGGCGATGGACGCGGAAGAGTTGCTGCGCGGCCATCCGGTTGACGGCGTGGTGCTGATGGGTGGGTGCGACAAGACCACGCCCGCGCTTTTGCTCGGCGCCACCAGCATGAACATCCCGGCGATCTATTTGCCCGCGGGGCCGATGCTGCGCGGCAACTGGAAGGGCAAGACGCTGGGCTCGGGATCGGATGCCTGGAAATACTGGGACGAGCGGCGTGCGGGCAAGATTTCCGACAAGGACTGGGTCGATGTCGAGGCCGGGATCGCCCGCAGCTACGGCACCTGCATGACCATGGGCACCGCCTCGACCATGACCGCGATCGCGGAATCGATCGGCATGACGTTATCAGGCGCGTCCTCGATTCCGGCCGCCGACGCCGGTCATATCCGCATGGCGTCGGAATGTGGACGGCGCATCGTCGAGATGGTCTGGGAAGATTTGACGCCGAAGAAGATCCAGACCCGAAAAGCCTTCGAAAACGCGATCACGGTCGCGATGGCGATGGGCTGCTCCACCAATGCGATCATTCATCTGATCGCGCAGGCGCGCCGCGCCGGCCAGGACATCGGGCTCGACGATTTCGAGAAGGCGAGCCGCAAGGTGCCGGTAATCGCGAACGTGCGGCCGTCCGGCGACAAATATTTGATGGAAGACTTTTACTATGCCGGCGGGCTGCCCGGCCTGATGAGCCGGATCAAACCGCATCTGCATCTGGACGTCATGACCGTCACGGGCCAGACGCTGGGCGAGAATATCGCGCGCGCCGAAGTCTATAATGACGACGTCATCCGAACCGTCGAAAACCCGATCTATGCGGAGGGCGCGCTCGCCGTGCTCAAGGGCAATCTCGCGCCCGATGGCTGCGTCATCAAACCCTCGGCCTGCGAGCCGCGCTTCCTCAAGCACACCGGCACGGCGCTGGTGTTCGACGATTATCCGTCGATGAAGAAGGCGGTCGACGATCCCGATCTCGATGTGACCGCCGACCATGTCCTGATCCTGCGTAACGCCGGCCCGCAAGGCGGTCCGGGCATGCCGGAATGGGGCATGCTGCCGATCCCGACCAAGCTCGTGAAACAGGGTGTGCGCGACATGGTGCGGCTGTCGGATGCGCGCATGAGCGGCACCAGCTACGGCGCCTGCATTCTGCACGTCTCGCCGGAATCCTATATCGGCGGGCCGTTGGCGCTGGTGAAGAACGGCGACAAGATCACGCTCGATGTTGCCGCGCGCACCATCAACCTCGATGTCGCCGAGGCCGAGCTGACGAAGCGCCGCGCGGAATGGAAGCAGCCGGAGACGCGGTTCGAGCGTGGCTATGGCTGGATGTTCACCAAGCACATCAAGCAGGCCAATGAAGGCTGCGATTTCGACTTTCTTGAAACGACATTTGGCAAGCCGGTCGGCGAGCCCTCGATTTTTTAGCAACCGTCATTCCGGGGCGCGAAGCGAACCCGGAACCTCGAGATTCCAGGTCTGGTCCTTCGGACCATTCCGGAATGACAGCCTCTGGGATGGAAACCATGACCAAACTCTCCGACGCCACCCGCGACAGACTGAAAACCGTCTCGACTGCGACGGTCGCGACCGCGTTGTTCAAGCGCGGCTTTCGCGTCCAGATGATCCAGGACGTGCATCCCCTGAGCGTCGATCAGCCTGTCTTGGTCGGTGAGGCCTTTACGCTGCGTTACATGCCGGCGCGCGAAGACCTCAACAAGATCGATGTGTTTCGCGATCGCGCCCACCCGCAGCGCAAGGCGGTAGAGGATTGTCCGCCGGGGGCAGTGCTGGTGATGGATAGCCGTAAAGATGCACGCGCGGCGTCAGCCGGCGCCATTCTCGTCACGCGGCTGATGAAACGCGGCGTTGCCGGCGTGATCACCGACGGTGGCTTCCGCGACTCGGCCGAAATCGCCAGCCTCGGCTTTCCTGCCTATCACCACCGTCCGAGCGCGCCGACCAATCTCACGCTGCATCAGGCGATCGAAATCAACGTGCCGATCGGTTGCGGCGATGCCCCGGTGTTTCCCGGCGACGTCATCCTCGGCGACAGCGACGGAGTGATCGTGATCCCCGCGCATCTCGCCGACGAGATCGCCAACGAGGCCTTCGAGATGACGGCGTTCGAGGATTTTGTCACCGAGCAGGTGCGAGGCGGGCGATCGATCCTCGGGCTTTATCCGGCCACCGACGAGCAGACACAGGTCGATTTCGCTGTGTGGAGGAAGGAAAAAGGGCGGTAGCTTCTTCACCTCGCCCCGCTTGCGGGGCGAGGGAGCGCAGCGGAGCAAGCGGCACCAAGGACTTCTACACCTCGTCCTTGTCCGCCAGGCCCACCGCCCACAGCGCGAACGCATAGGCAATTGCGACCTCGTCGAGCCGGTTGAAGCGACCTGACGCGCCGCCGTGGCCCGCGCCCATGTTGGTGCGTAACAGCACCGGGCCGCCACCGGTCATGGTCGCGCGTAGCCGCGCGATCCATTTCGCCGGCTCCCAATAGGTGACGCGCGGATCGGTGAGGCCACCCATCGCCAGGATCGACGGATAGTCCTTTGCCGCGACATTGTCGTAAGGCGAGTAGGCAAGGATGGTCTTGAAATCGGTCTCGCTCTCGATCGGGTTGCCCCATTCCGGCCATTCCGGCGGGGTCAGCGGCAGCGTGTCGTCGAGCATGGTGTTGAGCACATCGACAAAGGGCACTTCGGCGACGATGCCGGCGAACAATTCGCCGGAGCGGTTGGCCACCGCGCCCATCAACATGCCGCCGGCACTGCCGCCATGGCCGACGATGCGTTTGGTGCCGGTATATTTTTCAGCGATCAGGGTGCGGGCGCAAGCGGCGAAATCGTCGAAGCTGTTGGTCTTCTTGGCGCGCTTGCCGTCGAGGTACCAGCCCCAACCCTTGTCCGCGCCGCCCCTGATATGCGCGATGGCATAGACAAAGCCGCGATCGACCAGCGACAGCCGGTTGGCTGCGAAGGAAGCCGGCATTGCCATGCCATAAGAGCCGTAGCCATACAGCAGCAGCGGCGCTTTGCCGTCGCGCGCGAGATCGCGGCGATGGAGGATCGACACCGGCACCTCGGCGCCGTCATGTGATGTCGCCATGATGCGGGTGGTCACGTAGTCGGCAGGGTTGTGACCCGACGGGATTTCCTGGCGCTTGCGTAAAGTCCGCGTCCGCTTCGCCATATCGTAGTCATAAACTTCGTTCGGCGTCGTCATCGATGAATAAGAGAAGCGCAGGTTCGTCGTCTCGAATTCGTAAGAGCCCATGGTGTCGAGCGAATAAGCGGCCTCGTCAAAGGCGATGGCATGTTCAACGCCGCTGTCGAGATCGCGGATGATGATGGCGGGAAGGGCATTGGCGCGCTCGAGCCGGACCATGTGACCGGAAAATATCTCGACATCGAGCACATAGATGCCTTCGCGATGTGGAATCAGATCGCGCCAGTTTTCCCGTTCCGGCGAACCCAATGGCGTGGTCATGATTTTGAAATCGATAGCGCCGTCGGCATTGGTGAGAATGAACAGTTGATCGCCGCGGTCATTGACCGAATATTGCACGCCCTCTTGCCGCGCCGACACCAGCCGCGGCTTGGCGAGCGGATCCGCAAGATCGACCAGGCGCTGCTCGGACGTTTCGTGGTCGCCGCCGGCAATGATGCAATAGCGGCCGCTCGAGCTTTCATGGATGTGGGTGAACCAGCCGGGGTCTGTTTCCTCGTAGACCAGAAGATCGTCAGCCTGCTTGGTACCGAGACGATGACGCCAGACCTGCATCGGCCGGTGATTGTCGTCGAGCTTGACGTAGAAGAACGCGCTCGAATCGGCGCTCCATACCACCGAGCCTTCGGTCTCCTCGATCAGGTCGTCGAAGTCTTTTCGGGTCGTCCAATCGCGCACGCGGATCGAGAAATATTCGGAGCCCTTGGTGTCGGCGCTCCAGGCTTGAAGCTTGTGATCCGGCGAATGCCGCGCGCCGCCGAACTTGAAATAGTCGTGGGTTCCGGCGAGTTCGTCGCCGTCGAGGATGATCTCGGCCTCGCCGCCCGCGCGCGAGGTACGTCCGAACAGCTCATGCTGTCCCCCCTCACGGAACTTGCGCAAGTAGGCGTACGCGCCGTCGGGGGAGGGCACGCTGGAATCGTCCTCCTTGATGCGCCCGCGCATTTCCTTGACCAGCCGCTTCTGCAAAGGCGCGGTGTGGCCCAGCAAGCTCTCGGTGTAAGCGTTTTCCGCTTCCAGATATTCGCGGATGTCCGCGCTCAGAATGGACGGATCGCGCAGCACCTCCTGCCAGTTCTCATCCTTCAGCCACGCATAGTCGTCGACGACCGTGATGCCATGGGTGGCGAAAGAATGCGGGCGGCGCGGCGCGACCGGCGGCGTCAGGGATGGTTTGCCGGAATTCTGTGTCACTCGATCCTCGTTCAGTTTGCGGACTAGATCCCTCGCCGTCATTGCCGGTTTGATCCGGCAATCCATCAACTTGAGAAAGGTTTTCCCGATGGATGCGCAGGTCAAGCCCGCGCATGACGAAAAGGGCAATAGCCGATGAAAATCTCCCGACATTATATCAGGTGCCGGCAGGCGGATTGCCAGAGTTCGTGCCTGCCCGCCAGCACTTGTTGATCACAGGGTTGTAGGGTTACGCTCGATTTTCCACTTGGGAAAATGCATGCTTTTCAACTCCTACCCCTTCATTTTTGTCTTTCTGCCGGTCGCTCTCTCGGGCTATTTCGCGGCCAATCGCCTCGGCGCTCAAGCCCCGGTGATCTGGCTCGTGCTGGCCTCGCTGGTGTTCTATTCGTTCAGCAACTGGCCCTTCGTGGCGTTGCTGCTGGCCTCGATCGCGTTCAACTATTCCATCGGCTGGCTCTTGATCGCGCGCCGCCTTCGCGCGGGTCTCCGTTTTGCCGTGCTGACGCTGGGCGTGACCGGCGACCTCCTGGCGCTCGGCATCTTCAAATATGCCGGCTTTCTCGTCGCCAATTTCGACGCGGTGTTCGGGACTTCCGTCGCCGTCAATATCCTGCTCCCCGTAGGGATTTCATTCTACACCTTCACCCAGATTGCGTTTCTGGTGGATGCCTATCGGGGCAAGGTCGCACATTATGCGCTGCCGCATTACGCGCTGTTCGTGACGTATTTCCCGCATCTGATCGCCGGTCCCATTCTGCACCACAGGGACATGATCCCGCAGTTTGAGTCTTCCGATTCAAAGCGGCCGAATCCGCATCTGATCCTCTGCGGTCTGATCATTTTCGGGATCGGCCTGTTCAAGAAAACGGGTCTCGCCGACGGCATCCAGCCGCTGGTGGCGCTCGCCTTCAACCAGGCCGCGCCGTCGTTCGATCAGGCGTGGATCGGCGCGCTCGCCTATACATTCCAGCTTTATTTCGACTTCTCCGGCTATTGCGATATGGCGATCGGAATCTCGTTGATGTTCGGCATTTTCTTGCCCGCGAATTTCAATTCGCCCTACAAGGCCACCAGCATCATCGACTTCTGGCGCCGTTGGCACATGACGTTGTCGCAATTCCTGCGCGACTATCTCTACATTCCGCTGGGGGGAAATCGCCACGGCTCACTGTTGCGCTATTTGAACCTGATGATCACGATGCTGCTCGGCGGTCTCTGGCACGGCGCGGCCTGGACGTTTGTTGCCTGGGGCGCGTTGCACGGCATTTACCTTTGCATCAACCATGCCTGGATCAATTATGGGCCGCCAATTCCAGAACGTCTGGAGCGCGCCGCCGGTGTCGTCGCGTTTCTTGTGACGTTCCTTGCGGTCGTTGTCGCCTGGGTCTTCTTCCGCGCCGATACTCTCGCTTCCGCGCTGTCGGTATTGTCTGACATGGCCGATCCGGCGCGAATCGTCTTCGGTCATACCGAGATGGTTCAAGCGGGGTTGATTGCGATCTATGCCGCGATCGCCTGGTTCGCCCCCAATACGCAAGCAATCATGGGCTATGACCACAAGAACAGGTCCGTCGGCGAGAGCTTCGGCGCTTGGCGAGCGCGGCCGTTGTTGCTGTATGGCGGCGCAGCCGCGTTCGCTTTCGGCATTCTCGGCATCCAGCAACACAGCGAATTCATCTATTTCCGGTTCTGATGAATCAACCGATCAAAGACCTGTTGCGTTTTCTGGCCGCGAGCCTGCTCGTCATGCTGGCGGCGGCGGCGCTCAATTTTGTGGTCGATCCCCTGCAGCTCTTCCGGCCCGCGCGGTTGTTGACGGCGGTCTATTCGCAGGACAGCCGTCTCCAGAACGCCGGGCTGATCCGGAGCCAGAAGTTCGACACGCTGTTCATGGGGACGTCGCTTGCGATACACTTTCGCCAGAGCGATATCGACCGGATTCTCGGCGTGAAATCGCTCAAGCTCGCCATGACCGGTTCAAGCTCGCGCGAGCAGACTTTCGTGCTGGCCGCGGCCATGGCGCAAAAGCCGAAACGGGTGATCTGGGAGGTGGACGACTGGATCTTTCACGACACGCCTGACATCGATGCGAATGCCAATCTTCCGGCGGACCTCTATCGGGACAATGCCAAGGGCATCGCGTCCTATCTCTTCAGTGGCGCGATGGCGCGGGAAGCGCTGTGGACGGCTGTGCGATCGATTCCGCCGCTTGAACCCGTGACCGAGAGGATTACGAGCGAGGCGCTGTTCAAATTCCCGCTGACGAATACCGACGATATCAACGCCTTGCAGCCCGGCGAAGATCTCAGTGCGCTCTATAATTCGAAGCGGGCAATGGCTGCGTTCAGCTACATCACCGACCCCGTTCGCAGCAAATATCTAAAGGACGACACCGACTACGACATGAAGGTACGTGTCTTCGAGCGGGACGCGATCGGATTGATCAGCGCCAATCCCGACGTGACCTTCGATATCTATTTGCCGCCTTATTCGATCCTGCAATGGGTGGCGCTGCGCGAAACCTCGCTGGAGACGCTGCAAAGCGTCTACGCTTTCTCGGACTATTTCTGCCGGCGACTGATGGCTTTTCCGAATGTCCGGCTGTTCGACTTTCGCAGCGTAAGCGATGTTACCCACGATCTGAATAACTACTCGGACGTCATCCACCACTCGCCAGCGATTGATCGGAAAGTTCTATCGTGGCTTGCGGACGGAAAGTATCGCGTCGATGCGGCCGCGCCCACGGCCACTCTCGATCAGCTCAAGGCGCAGGTCGAGGCATATCGGGTGGAGGTTTCGTCTCGCTAAGGCGTGGCTCTTTGGTGCGCCGCTTAACGCTCTAGCGGAGAAAAACACTCGCGGGGGCTTGAAGCGACCAGTGCAGCCCTTCCTTGGCGAAGTCGAGTTCGACACGTCCACGGACGGCTTGTTCAATCATGCTCTTGATCACCACGTGTCCGAAGCCTGTTTGTTTCGGTGGTGTAACCAACGGGCCTCCGCGCTCGCGCCAATCGAGCTTCAGGCCGCCCGCGCCGGACGCTGGATCAACCGCCCACGAAATATCGAGTCGTCCGTGGGACGATGATAGCGCACCATACTTGACCGCATTGGTAGCGAGTTCGTGCAAGGCTAATCCGATAGCTTGGCTGGCATCGGCCGCCAAGGTCACTTCCGGTCCGCGTAGCTCCAGTTGCGAGCCGGACAGGTCGGCAAATGGCGCAAGCTGAAATTCGATAAGCTCGCGCAAGGAACTCCCACGCCAGTCACCAAGCGCCAGCAGGGCATTCGAAGCGGCGAGGCCGCCAAGGCGGCCACTCAATCGACTTTGGAAATCCTTCTGATCCTTGCTTTTGCGAAAGGACTGGTCTGCGATCGATTGCACGAGGGTCAACAGGTTCTTGGATCGATGTGAGAGTTCCTGCAAAAGAAAGCGCTGATGTGCCTCCGCAGCCTTGCGTTCCGTAATGTCGGTAGCGACGTTGATGACGTGATGTGCCTTACCGTCCGGTTGGCGATCGAGCACGCGCCCATAACCCGCGAGCCAGCGAACCTGACCGTCCGGTTTCAGGATGCGGTACTCGGCCGGGAAAGAGTCCTGCTTGCTCGCCAGCGCATGGTATTCGGCAAGCAAGTGCCGATCTTCGGGGTGCATCGCCTGATAAAACTCATCCGATGGTCCACCGAGCTGGCCCAAACCGTCCGGCAGATCGATCCCGAACAGCGCCATTCCCTCGCGCGTCCAGGTCCGAATCCCTGTGACAAAATCGATCTCCCAACTTCCGATCCTGCCGAGATGCATTGCGGATCGGTATCTTTCCTCGCTCTTGCGGAGAGCTTCTTCCGTCAGCACCCTATTGGTGGTCTCAACGGCCGTTATGAGCACCCCGCCCACGCCGGCGGGAGCCGAAGCATCGGGAATTGGGCTGTAGCTGATGGTGAAATAAGTGTCCTCCCACTGAGAGCCATGCCGCTGAATTCTCAGAAGCAGGTCTTCCGCGAAGAAGGCGCTGCGTTCGCCGCTCAAGATGCTCTCATGCAGCGGAGCGAGTTGTGCCTGAACTTCCGGCCACACCTCGCGAAAGGGCAAGCCGAGCGCTCGGGGATGCTTGTCGCCAAGAATCGGCCGATAGCCGTCATTGTAGATCATGACAAAATCCGGGCCCCAGCGGACGGCCATTGGGAAGCCTGAAGCGAGCACGAGATTCACGACCAGGGTGAGGCTCGGCGGCCAACGATCCGCGTCCCCAAGTCGGGTCCTCGACCAGTCCTTTGCACGGATGAGTGCAGACATGTTCGATGTGGCGGATATGTCGTTGTCCATCAGCAGGACCACCGTGATGGTGTTAACTCATAAATTCGCAAATGATCTCAATACCTTTTGACGCTACCACTATTTTGATCGAGAGGCTATGCGCTAGGGATTTTGTCGCATCCTTGCGCTGGATCAACGACCAATGAAATGAACTAGTTCCGCAACCGCGCGCTGGCATTGCTGCCGAACATCGGAATCCGATTCACGCCGAGCACCACCGCGAAGGTGATCAGCAGCATGGCGATGCCCAGCACGGAAATAGCGGCGAGATCGCCGCTTTCATTGAGGTCGTAAATCAATACGCTGATCACTTTGGTCTGCGAGGTGAAAAGCACGATCGCGGCCGAAAGCTCACGCATCACTCCGATGAAGATAAAGCACCAGGTGGCGATGACACCGGTGCGCAAGAGCGGCGCGGTGATCTGGCGAAGTGCTTGCAGCCGCGTCGCTCCGAGAATGCGGCTCGCTTCCTCAAGCTCCGGGTGAACGGTCGCGAAAGCCGCCTGCAATTGTTGATAGGCCGACGGCAGGTTGATGGTCAAAAACGCGATCAGGAGAATCCAGAGCGTGCCATAGAGCACGAAGGGCGGGCGCGTGTAGCTCAGGAACAGGCCGACGCCGAGCACGATGCCGGGAACGGCGACCGGCGCGGTGGCGAGGAAGCCGAGGATGCGATGGCCCGCGATCACCTTGCGGGTCGTGACGTAGGCGATGACCAGCGCGAGCAAGGTGCCGAGCGTTGCGGTCGATGCGCCGAGGATCACGGTGTTTTTCAGCGCCAGCTGGGTCGACGACAGTTCAGTGAATACGAACACGATGTTGTGCAGCGTGAAGCTTGAAGGCGTCACGAGCGTGGTGGCGTTCGGCGAGAACGCGGCGTTGAGCAACGCGAAATAGGGCAGGAACACCGGACTGAGCAAGATCAGGAGGCAGAAGGCGAGCGCGGCCCAGCGCCATTGTTTCATCTCAACCTTGCGCGGCGCGCCATATTTGCCGCCCAGTACCGAAAAGCCGCGCCGCCCCAGCAGGAATTTCTGTCCCTGCAACAACAGAATGGTCAGGACCAAGAGCGGCACCGCGGCAGCCGCCGCGAGTTCGAGCTTGGGCGGGTACTGAAACAGGCTCCAGATCTTGGTGGTCATGGTGTGGAAGCCCGCCGGCAGCGCCAGGATCGCGGGCGAGCCGAACAGGGTCATGGCTTGCAGGAAGGCGATCAGCGCGCCGGCGACAAGAGCGGGAAGCGCGAGCGGAATCGTGATGCGCCGCGCGGTGGTCCAGGTTCTCCCGCCGAGAATGGCGGAGGCGTCTTCGAGTTCGCCGGGCATGTTGTCGAGCGCGTTCGCGACCAGCACGAACACGAACGGGAATGTGTAACAGGAGATGACGAAAATAATTCCGGGCAGCGAATAGATGTCGAACAGATGCTCGTCTGCTTCCGCGCCCGTCACGAAGCGATAGAGCTGATTGAGCAGTCCACTGTTGGGCGCGGCCAGCAATTCCCAGGCCACCGCGCCGAGAAACGGCGGCGTCACGAAAGAGGCGGTGACGAGCGCGCGAATGGTTTGCCGGCCGGGCATGTCGGTTCGCGACACCAGCCATCCCATCGGCGCTGCGATAAGGCAGCAGATCACGGCTGAACAGGTCGCGATGATCGCGGTGGTCCACAATGGGTCAAGGAAATCGGGATCAGTAAACAGCGTGACGAAGTTCTGCAACGTCAGATGATTGGCCTTGTCGGTGACGCTGTAGATCGCCAGCCACGACATCGGCAGCACGATCAAGACGATCATGATCGCGGCGAACAGCCACAGCACCGGCTTGGTCCAGTCGATTTTGGCTCTGGGGGTGTCGATATTTTGCTGAAGAATGGTCACTTGCCTGCCGATCCGGTTATTTGAGAGCCGTCATTCCAGGGCGCGAGTGAAACGAGCGAACTACGATGTGCAATTGCACATCGGAGAATCTCGAGATTCCGGGTCTGGTCCTTCGGACCATCCCGGAATGACAGCAAAACTAATTTGGCCTTTGGCACGTCTAAACCCGAAACAGCCGCGCATAGCGGGTCTTGATCTCGTCGGCCATCTTCTCGACACCGGCCGCGTCCTCTTTCATCAGCTTGATGTCCGATATCTTGCGGCGGCCGGGCTTCGGCGTCACCTGCGGATGAGCCGAATATTGCGCGGTGAAGTCCGTGAAGAATTGTTGGGTCTCTCGTGTATGCATCCATGCCTGAAACAGCCGTGCGGCGTTCGGATGCGGCGCGGTGGCGAAGATAGCGGTCGGTCCCGAGATGGTCGGCGTGCCCTCGGCCGGATAGATCGGTTCGACCGGCTGGCCGGCTTCCTTCAGCAGCACAACGTTATATTCATTGCCGTCGGCCATGATGGCGCGTTCGCCGAGCGAAAGTTTCTTTGGCGGATCGGTCGAGGACTGAACCTGCATCACGCGCTGCTTCGATAGCTTCTCCAGATAATCCCAGCCGAGTTCGCGAACGATCTGAAACGTCGTCGTCATGATGGTGCCGCTATAGGCCGGGTGACCAAAGGTAGCTGCCCAGGTGGCGGGCTTTTTCAGGCTGTCGATATAGCAGGGGCAATGGGCCAGCTTCAGCTGTTTCAACGTGACCATGCGCGGCGTTGAATGAGCAAGGGGTTTTTGTCCGTTTAGTTCCTGCGCCAACTGATCCAACACCCTTGAGCCCCGATCCTGTGCAAATGCAACAGACGAGCCAAGCACGCTGAGATCAGACTGGTAGGAGGGAGAATACACAAGATGGTTCTTAGTCTGACTCGTCTTATTGTGAGACATGGGGCTTCCTTCTCCTGGCAGAGCAGTGCAAAAACACCCCGATACAAGACCTCCCTGAGCGGCTAAAAAAGCGGCAAGGCGGTGATCAATGGTTGGCGAATTGTTTAACTTCTGGTGAGGATTGTTTTTGTTATTGGAAAATAAAAGAGAGGTACCCCAAACCTAACCCAAGACCTTCTTCGCGCTTGCAGGTTTGAGTTTCAATCTGCCTAAGGTAAAACGGTCCATTGCAATCAACAGCCTTAAATGGTTGCTCCGCCGTCGTTTAAGTCTGGCGCGGCTCGCACATCATGACGACTTCTGGCCGGATAACTGGGCCAGGCAGAGCAGAGCGCACTCGGCTAGTATAGCGGCTCCCAGGGGAAGGGCCCGCTCGTCAATATCAAATTGGGGAGTATGGTGCGAGGGGGCCTTCCTATTTCGGTGCCCAGGATGATGAAACAGCTCTTGACCTTTTCGCAGTAAAAGCTAAAGTCTTCCGCTCCCATCTGCAAGGTCGGCTCGATCACATGGCTTGCCCCAGTATTTTGTCGGCGGCCTGCTGTGCCAAGGCCACCATGCCGGCATCGTTGATAAGGCCGGATTTTCGTTGACGTAACTGATTTCGAAGCTGCCGCCCATGGGCTCGACTATGCTCACTGCCCGGTCAGTTCGGTCTCGATTCAGGCTGATAGGGCAGGTTCAAAATAGCGTACGGTACCGCAAATATCCACTTCTTCGGCGACTATATTGGGGCGGAAGAGGAGCTCTTGATGCCGCCCAGGTGAGTACTGCCGGGCTGAAGGCCGATATGCGGCGCGAAACAATTGTCTGAATGGACTGCACCGCCTGTGATGCCAAGACGACGGCATCGATGCCTTCTTGAGGATAGGCGCCGTGGCACCTTTGCCCTTGACCTTGATTTCGAATGTGTCGGAGGCTGCCAACACCGCACCGGACGAAGGCCGACACTCCCACGGCACATTGGGAAACACATGCAGGCCAAAAACACCGGAAAGTCCGTCGATGGCCCCATCTGCATCATCAACGAGGCGCCGCTTTTGCCCTCGGCATTGGTTTGCTCTTCGGCCGGTTGAAACAAAAAGCGCACACCGCCTTTGATTTTGTTTTGTGGATCGCTAAGTAACTCTTTTAAGATCATGGCTGCGCCAAGCCCGCAGGCCGTGTGAGCGTCATGGCCGCAGGCGTGCATCACCCCTGCTACTTTAGAGCAATAGGCATTGGCCGGTCTTCTTCGATTGGCAGGGCGTCCATGTCGGCGCGAATTCCGACAAAGGGCGCCTGGCCCAGCTCGGCTGTCACACCTGTGCCACCCACCCCGGTTTTGACCGGTAACCAAGTTCGGTCATTGTTTTGGCTACCAGCGCCGCTGTCTTATTTTCTTCAAAACTGAGCTCAGGGTGTTCATGAATGGCGCGCCGAAGCTGGCGGATGCGCTCTTCATATTTGTGCGCCAGTGCAAGTGTACTGGCCGGCTCAAGGCCTTGCGCGCTCGGCATGATATTAGCCTCATGGAAAGACTGCGT
>CAVVZW010000010.1:0-8077 GCA_963752265.1 uncultured Alphaproteobacteria bacterium | reverse complement strand
ATGAGGGCCTGACCTCCTCGCGGCAGATGCTCTCGCTTCGGCCGCACCGCGATCGTTACGGCTATCACGCGCTGGCCTCAGGCGGCATCGGCTGGGGATTGCCGGCGTCGGTCGGCGTCAGCATCGCGAATCCCGACCGGCCGGTGGTGTGCTTCTCCGGCGACGGCAGCGCGATGTATTCGATCCAGTCGCTCTGGACAGCGGCGCATCACAAACTGCCGTTGAACGTCGTGATCGCGAACAATGGCGGCTATCGCATCATCAAGCAGCGGTTGCTCGCCTTCCATGGCGACGATCACTATGTCGGGATGGATTTCGCCGATCCGCCGGTGGATTTTACTGGCCTTGCCAAATCGCTCGGATGTGAGGCGATCCGGATTAGCGATCCCAAAGAGCTGAAATCGACGCTTACATCGGCGTTCAAGCGGCCGGGCGCCAAGCTGATCGAAGTGATGGTGGACGGGACGGTGTGACCAACCTCGTCATGCGCGGGCTTGACCCGCGCATCCATCAAATTTTCAAAGTGGCCTTACGAAGATCGATGGATTGCCGGGTCAAGCCCGGCAATGACTGCTTGAGGGTTACTTCACCCCCGCCGATACCGCGCAGCCGTATGCGTGGCGTCGAGCCGCGCCCGTCCGGTGCCGAACAGCTTCTCCCGCAACGTGCCGTCTTTGTAGGCCGTCTTGTAACGTCCGCGCCGCGTCAGTTCCGGCACCAGCATCTCCGTGATGTCTTCGAAATCGCCGGGTGAAACCGCAAACGGCATATTCAGCCCGTCGACGTCGGTCTGATCGAACCATACCTCGATCGCGTCGGCGGCTTTTTCCGGCGTTCCCACGACCACGGGTCCGATGCCGCCTATTCCAACGTGTTGCGCGACTTCGCGCACGGTCCACACCCGGTCCGGATCGGCGCGGGTGATGTTGTCCATCGCTGAGCGGCCGGCATCGTTCTCAACATGACGCACCTGCTGATCGAGGTCGTATTTGGAAAAATCGACGCCGGTCCAGCCGGACATCAGCGTCAGCGCCCCCTCGGGGCTGACATGGTTGCGGTAGTCCTCATACTTGGCCTTGGCCTCGGCATCGGTTTTCCCGAGGATCACGGTGAACATCGAGAACATCAGGATTTCGGCCGGGTTGCGGCCGGCTTTGGCAGCGAGTTCACGAATGCCGGCGACACGCGGCGCGATGACTTTGGCCGATGGTCCCGACATGAAAACGCATTCGGCGTGTTGGGCCGCGAACTGGCGGCCGCGTGGCGAGGTGCCGGCCTGATAGAGCACGGGCGTGCGTTGCGGCGAAGGCTCGCAGAGATGGATGGCATCGAGGCGAAAGTTTTTTCCCTCGTGCTGGACGCGGTGCACCTTCTTTGGATCGGCAAAGATGCCGCGCGCGCGGTCGCGCAGCACGGCGTCATTTTCCCAGCTGCCTTCCCAGAGCTTGTAGACGACTTCCATATATTCGTCGGCGATATCGTAGCGGTCGTCATGCCCGGTCTGTTTTTCCTTGCCGGCGCCCTTCGCCGCGCTGTCGAGATAGCCGGTGACGACGTTCCATCCCACACGCCCTTCGGTGAGATGGTCGAGCGTCGACATTCTTCGTGCAAAGGTATAGGGCGGCTCGTAAGACAGGTTCGACGTCACGCCGAAGCCGAGATGTTCGGTCACCGCGGCCATCGCGGGGATCACCAGCATCGGATCGTTCACGGGCGTCTGTGCGGCATTGCGCAGCGCCGCGTCGGGGCTATTACCAAATACGTCGTAGACGCCGAGCACATCGGCGAGGAACAGCCCGTCGAACCGCCCGCGCTCGAGCGTTTTGGCGAGATCGAGCCAGTAGGGCAGCCGGTGATAGCCGGCGGTTCGGTCGCGCGGATGGGTCCACAGCCCCGGCGATTGGTGCGCGACGCAGTTCATCGCGAACGCATTGAGCCGGATTTCCTTCTTCATACGGGATAACTTTCGAAAAATTACTGACCGGCCTGCTTGAACGGCATCTCGGCCTCTGCTGGCGGCTTCACATGCGCGACGTTGAGCGTCATCGAAACCACATCGTAATAGCCGTTGACCGCGACCAGGTCGATGATGCCGGCCTCGCCGAATTTCTCCAGCGCGCGTGCATAGATCGCGTCGTCCACGCTGTGGTCGCGGCGCAACTGCGTGGTGAATTCCCAGACGATCGCCTCATCGTCCTTCATATTGTCAGGCTTGCGGCCCGCGCCAATCGCCTTCACGACCTCTGGATCAAGCCCGGCTTTGATGGCCAGCGGCGCGTGCGCGTACCATTCATATTGCGCGCCCCAGGCTTGCGCGGTCATCAGGATCGCCATCTCGTTGATGCGCTTGTCGAGCGAGGTGTTGAAGCGGACATATTCGCCGACTTTTTGCAGCCGGTCCGCCAATACCGGGTTGCGCAGCCACGCGTTGAAGGGGCCGCTCATCCGGCCTCTGGGCCCATTCATGATGGCTTCGGCGATGCTGCGCTGGCTGGGGGTCATTTTCTCCAGCGTCATTTCCGGCATCCGCTCTCCAGTGAGGGCGAATGCGGAACCTGCAAATAAGAGGCTGATGGTGGCAAGGCGCAGAATGGCTTTCATGGAGTTCTCCCTTTGATCGGCCGATCGAAATGCCGGACCGTTTTCCGAATTGTTACATTCCAGCGCGTCCTAGCAAAGTGCCTTCCAGCCCCAGACTTATCCCGCTAACGTGATCATTGAAACGCCAACGTCGAACTTGCGAATAAAATCCCATGACCAGAACCGACGCCATCGCCCGCGCCCATCAGATGATCCATTCCGGCGAATTCCTGGCCGAACTCGATCGCAGGGTCGCCTATCAGACCGAAAGCCAAAATCCCGAGAAGCGTGACGCGCTGCGGGCTTATCTCACGGACGACCTTCAGCCTGCCTTCAAAAGCCTCGATTTCTCGACCAAACTGATGGAGTTGCCGACCGGCAAAGGCCCCTATCTTCTGGCCGAGTACCGCGAGAGCGCGTCCGCGCCGACCGTTCTGATCTATGGTCATGGCGATGTCGTCGACGGCATGGTGGGCGAGTGGCGGGACAATCGCGATCCCTGGCGCACGACGCAAGTGGGCAATCGCGTCTACGGCCGCGGCACCGCCGACAACAAGGGTCAGCACAGCATCAACATGGCGGCGTTGCGCGCCGTGAAGGAGACACGCGGCAAGCTCGGCTTCAACGTCAAGTTCCTGATCGAGACCGGCGAGGAGATCGGTTCGCCGGATTTGCCGCAAGTCTGTGAAGAATTGCGCGATGAATTGAAGGCCGACCTGTTGCTCGCCTCCGACGGCCCGCGTTTGTCGGCTGAGCGTCCGACGCTGTTTCTAGGGTGCCGTGGCGGCACACGTATCCATCTCGATGTGAACTTGCGCGAAGGTGGTCATCACTCCGGCAACTGGGGCGGCGTGCTGGCAAATCCTGCGACCATTCTGGTGAACGCGATCTCGAGCCTGGTCGATCGCCAGGGCCGGTTGCAGCTCGATGCGTTGAAGCCGCCGCCATTGTCGGATCAGGTCCGTGCTGCGCTCGCCGACGTTGAGGTCAAGCCTACGGCGGATGAACCGGCGCTATCGGAGAATTGGGGTGAGGACGGGTTGTCGGCGGCCGAGCGGCTCTATGCGTGGAACACGTTAGAAGTGCTGGCGATGTCGTCGGGGAATATCGACAAGCCGGCCAATGCCATTCCGGGTCATGCTGCCGCCGTTCTGCAACTGCGTTTCGTGGTCGGCACCAGGGTCGACGACCTCGCAGAGGTGATCCGCGCTCATTTGCACGCCCGCGGCTTTAGAATGGTTGAGGTTCAGGCGACGCAGCGCTTTGCCGCCTCGCGCACCGATTTCGACAGCCCGTGGATCGACTGGGCCGCGGAGTCGATCCGCAAAACATCGGGCAAGGCGCCGGCCGTGTTGCCGAATTTCGGTGGCTCGCTGCCCAACGATGTCTTCACGGATATTCTTGAAATTCCGACGCTGTGGGTGCCGCATTCCTATCCTGGTTGTTCACAGCACGCGCCCGACGAGCATATTCTAATGTCGGTCACCGAAGAGGCGCTCGGCATCATGGCCGGCCTGTTCTGGGATCTGGGCGAGCTGAAAGCGCCGTTGTGAGGTCGCGACAATGAGCACCTCGGCACCTGCGAAATTACCCGACGCAGTAAAGTCCGCTGATGAAAAGAGCATCACCCGGCTCATCGTGGCGACGTCGATCGGCAATGCGCTCGAATGGTATGATATCACGCTTTACGGCTACTTCGCGCTCTATGTGTCAAAAGCGTTCTTTCCAAACGACGACCAGACCACGTCGCTGCTTCTGACGTTCGGAACGTTTGGGCTCGCTTACCTCGCCCGCCCGATCGGCGGTGTTGTGCTCGGCGCCTATGCCGACCGTCATGGCCGCAAGGCCTCGCTCTTGATTTCCATCGTCCTGATGACGCTCGGCACGCTCATGGTCGCCGTGATGCCGAGCTATGGGACGATCGGCATCCTGGCTCCGATCGCGGTTTTGCTCGCGCGTCTGGTGCAGGGATTTTCGGCCGGCGGCGAATTCGGAAGCTCCACGGCGTTTCTGGTCGAGCACCGGCCCGAGCAACGCGGCTTTATCGCCAGCTGGCAATTTGCCAGTCAGGGTTTGAGTAACCTGCTCTCATCGGCCTTCGGCTTCGCGCTCAATCTTTGGATGGCGCCAGCCGACCTAAGCTCGTGGGGCTGGCGCATTCCGTTTCTGTTTGGCGTGCTGATCGGACCGATCGGCATCTATATCCGCAACCACCTGGAAGATGCCACCGCGCCGCCCGCCGCGCAGACCTCGCCGGTCAGGGAGGTTTTTCTGCACCAGAAGTCGCGGGTGCTGCTCGGGATCGGCGCCCTCGCGATATCGACCGCGGTCAATTACCTGATCATTTACATGCCGACCTATGTGGTCACCAAATTCAATCTGCCGCTGGTCACCGGTTTTGCCGCGACCCTCGTCGGCGCGATCATGGTCACGCTGCTGACCCCCTTCGCCGGGATGGTTTCCGACCGGATCGGCCGGACGCGGCACATGATCACGATCAATATCCTGTTGCTGTTTTCGATCTTTCCGGTGTTTCTTCTGATCACGAAATATCCGACGCCGGCCGTGATCGTCTTTGCGGTATTCTGGCTATCGACGCTGAAAGCGCTGTATTACGGCCCGCTCGCGGCGTTGATGGCGGAACTGTTGCCGCCGGCAACGCGGGCCACGGGCTTAGGCCTCGGCTATAATATTGGTGTCACATTGTTCGGCGGCATGGGGCCGGCCACCATGACCTGGCTCGGCGGCTTTGCCCTGATCGGCGATCTCGCGCCCGGATATTACCTGACGGCGGTTGTCGCGGGCAAGAAGATGAAGCGCACGGCGAAGTATCCGCTCGTGCTGGAGCTCGAGCCGCTGCTGCAGTGCAATCTCGCGTGCGCCGGCTGCGGCAAGATCCAGCATCCCGACGAAATCCTGCGCCGCCGCCTGAGCGTCGAGGACTGCATCGAGGCGGTCGAAGAGTGCGGCGCGCCGATGGTCTCCATCGCGGGCGGCGAGCCGCTGATCCACGATCAGATGCCGCAGATCGTCGACGAACTGGTCAAGCGCAAGAAGTTCGTCTTCCTCTGCACGAACGCGATGCTGCTCGAGAAGAAGATCCAGAAGTTCAAGCCCTCCGTCTACTTCTCGTGGATGATCCATCTCGACGGCATGCGGGAGCGCCACGACCGAGTCGGTCTGCCGCGACGGCATCTTCGACAAGGCGGTCGAGGCGATCAAGGTCGCCAAGGCGCGCGGCTTCCGCGTGTTCACGAACACGACGTTCTTCGAGCAGGACGGCGCGGAGTCGATCCGCGAGGTGCTCGACTACCTCAACGACGAGCTGAAGGTCGACATGATGCAGATCTCCCCGGCTACGCCTACGAGAAGGCGCCCGATCAGGAGCACTTCCTGGGCGTGCAGCGGACGCGAGAGATCTTCAAGGAAGCCTTCGCCGACGGACGGCGCAAGAAGTGGCGCCTCAACCACAGCCCGCTCTATCTCGACTTCCTGGAAGGCAAGGTCGACTTCGAATGCACGCCGTGGGGCATCCCGTGCTACACGGTCTTCGGCTGGCAGCGCCCGTGCTACCTGATGAGCGAGGAAGGCTACGCCAAGACGTACCAGGAGCTCCTCGAGGAGACCGACTGGTCGAAATACGGCCGCGGCAAGCACGAATCGTGCGAGAACTGCATGGCGCACTGCGGCTACGAGCCGACAGCCGTGCTCAAGACGACCGCGTCGATCAAAGAATCGATCCGCGCCGCCTTTGACAACTAACGGCGTTCACCACGCAAGCCCAAGTCGCGACCGCGTTTTTCTAACCGGCGCGACCGGCTTCGTCGGCTCCCACATCCTGCAAGCCTTGCAAGATGCGGGGTACTCCGTACGTGCGTTGGTCCGCAATCACGCCGCCGTAGCCGGCAATACGTCGACCGAGCGCACCGGCCACGCCGTCGCCGCGGCCGGGCCGGCTCATCATCACGGTGCAACGGCAGTTCTGGAACACGACGCCGACGCGCGCTTGAAAAAAGATTGGGCGCAAGCACACCTTCAGAACGGCAACGGCGTATCGCGCAACGGCAGCAGCGACCACCATCACGCGGTCGCTCCCGAGCCGGTCGAATACGTTGCGGGCGATCTCGAACGCCCGGGCGATCTCGTCGAAGCGATGCACGGCTGCCGCTATATTATCCACTGCGCGGCGCTCTATTCGTTCAACCCGCGCGATCGAGCGACGAGTTACCGCGTCAACGTCACCGGCACCGCCGGCCTGCTCGAAGCGGCGTATCTCGCCGGCGTCGAACGCGGCGTCCTTACGTCGAGCTCCGCAACGCTCGGCCACTCGCACGGCGATCGGCCCGCAACCGAACTCGACTACGCGCTCGAAGATCCGCGCGACGCGTACCACCATTCAAAGATTCTGCAAGAACGCGCCGCGTTCGCGAGCCGCTTGCCGATCCTCGCATTATTGCCAACCGGCCCCGTCGGTCCAGGCGACTGGAAGCCGACGCAGACCGGTAAGATGATTCTCGACTATACGCGCGGCAAAATGTTCGCAAAGCCGCCCGGCAACGGCGGCATGAATCTCGTCGCCGTCGAGGACGTCGCCAAGGCGCACGTCGCCGCTCTCACGCGCGGCCGCATCGGCGAACGCTACGTGATCGGCGGGCAAGATTTCACCATGGACGCAATCTGGGAAACACTCGCCGACATCACCGGCATTCCCGCACCGACGCGTCGCGCCGCCTACGGCCTCGCGCTCACCGTCGCCTACCTCGATCGCATCCGCTGCACGTTCAACAAAATCATAAAAAACGGGGCGTTCCAGCCCCAGTGGCTTGCCAGGAAGCGGCCCTGCCGGGATGCCTATACTTGGCTGCCGGCAATTGGCTCATTGAATGTATCCCATCACGCGGCCGCGCATTTCGAAAGGAAAGAGGTCCGTGGTTATGGCAAAGATAACCGACCCCATTACACCGCCAAAAAAAGCCCGTTGCCATACGTGCGAGAGTCAACAGCGGGTAAGAAGGGGCCAGCCGGCAGTATATGGTGCCCAAAATAAACCCGGCGTAAAAAGAGTAACAGTTGTTTCCGGTCGAACTTGTCGGCGAATGCTGCCGCAAGCAAGCTTGCCGCTCCGTGTATTAAAAGCATAAGCCGAAACCACAACCCCGAATTGCGAGGCGGAAATGCGCAGGGAAGGGATCACACCGGCTGAGCCAATGGCGATATGATCATGAAATCCAAGATGATTGTGAATTGGATAAAAGCTAGCTACAGCAACCACAAATATTTGGTAGCGTGTGAACGCTTGAGCGCGAGATACCGTCTTCATAAGGGTCCGTATCGTTTTTCTGCCAGCGTAAGTCTAAACCGGCAGGAACCGGCGAGTCAAGGTTTCAATTTCGTATGCGAAAAACGGAACGCGGACGATTGTATGGCCAATCATTGCTTGCCAATCGATGCGTTTCCTGAGAAAATGTATGTTTCAATTGTCCGTGCTTGGAAAATT
>CAVVZW010000009.1:0-30465 GCA_963752265.1 uncultured Alphaproteobacteria bacterium | reverse complement strand
GGACGATACCTGTGTGATTCGTGTCGCGCGCTCGGAGATGGGGCAGGGCACGCTCACCGGATTGGCCCAACTCGTCGCCGAAGAACTCGAATGCGACTGGAGCAAGGTGACGACGCAAGGCGTGACGCCGGGCGAGAATCTCGCATCCAAACGCGCCTGGGGCGAGATGGGCACCGGCGGCAGCCGCGGCATCCGCACCTCGCAGGATTATGTACGCCGCGGTGGTGCGGCCGCG
The DNA here is from genome assembly GCA_963752265.1 of uncultured Alphaproteobacteria bacterium. Classification (GTDB taxonomy): domain Bacteria; phylum Pseudomonadota; class Alphaproteobacteria; order Rhizobiales; family Xanthobacteraceae; genus Bradyrhizobium. The sequence continues at coordinate 30,230 of CAVVZW010000009.1, read as the reverse complement.
CGCATCATGCTGATGCAGGCGGCGGCCGATCAGTGGGGCGTTCCGGTCGGTGAACTCAAGGTGTCCAAGGGCGTCATCACGCATGCTGCGAGCCAGCGCTCGCTGCGCTATGGCGAAGTGGCGACGGCAGCCAGCAAGCTGACGCCGCCGGATGCCAAGAGCATCACGCTGAAGGACCCCAGGACCTGGACCATTGCGGGCAAACCGTTAAAGCGGCTCGACACCGCCGACAAGCTCGACGGCAGCAAGATCTTTGCCATCGACATCAAATTGCCGGGCATGCTGTGCGCGGCGATCAGGGATTGCCCGGTATTCGGCGGCAAGCTCAAAAGTTACGACGAGAGCAAGGTTTTGGGCATGCCCGGCGTGAAGAAGGTGGTGCGGGTCAAGGAAAGCGCCGTTGCCGTCGTCGCCGACACCTGGTGGCGGGCGAAAAAGGCGCTCGATGCGCTGCCGATCGTCTGGGATGAAGGCGAGAATGCCAGCAGGTCCAGCGCGACGATCGCCGCAATGCTCGAGGAAGGCCTCACCGCGACCGCGACCAATGGCGCGGTGAAGAACGGCGATGCTTTGAAGGCGATCGCGGAGGCGCCGAAGAAAGTGGAGGCGATCTATTCGACGCCGTTCCTCGCACACGCGCCACTGGAGATGATGAACTGCACGGTCAAGCTCTCAGCCGATCGGGCGGATGCCTGGGTGCCGACACAAAACCTCGAAGCTTCGCTCGCGGCGCTGTCGGAATCATCAGGCGTTCCGCTCGACAAATGCGAGATCCACCGTCTCGACCTCGGCGGCGGTTTTGGCCGGCGCGGCGGCACGCAAGACTATGTGCATCAGGCCACCGAGATCGCGAAAGCATTCCCCGACACGCCGATCAAGATGATCTGGACCCGCGAGGAAGATCAGGCGCATGATTTCTACCGCCCGATCTCGCAATGCAAGCTGTCGGCGGGGCTCGACAATGACGGCAATCTGACCGGATTGCATGTCCGCGTCTCCGGCCAGTCGATCAATGCCATCGCCAACCCCAACGCCATCGTTGACGGCAGGGATATGCGGCAGTTGCAAGGCTATTACGACACGCCCGGCGACGCGCAACTGGGTTACGACGTGCCCAATCTCCTGATCGAATACGCCATGCGCAACAGCCACGTGCCGGTCGGTCCCTGGCGCGGGGTCAACACCAACCAGAACGCCGTCTACATGGAATGTTTCATGGAGGAGGTGGCGCGGGCGGCGGGAAAAGACTCGCTCGAATTCCGCCGTGCGCTCATGAAGAATCACCCGAAGCATCTTGCCGTGCTCAATGCGGCGGCTGAAAAGGGCGATTGGGGCAAGCCGTTGCCCCCTGGTGTCCATCGCGGCATCGCGCAGTTCATGGGCTATGGCAGCTATTCGGCGGCAGTGTCCGAAGTCTCGGTCAGCCCGCAAGGCAAGCTTCGGGTTCATCGCATCGTGCTGGCGGTTAATTCCGGCCATGCGGTCAACCCGCAGCAGATCGAGGCGCAGGCGCAGGGGTCGGTGGCGTTTGGCCTCACCGCGGCGATGTACGGCGAGATGCCGGTCGAAAACGGGCGCATGACCCGTCTTAATTTCGATACCTACGAGATCATGCGTCTGGCCGAGATGCCGAAGGTCGAAGTGGTGATCGTGCCGACCTATGATTTCTGGGGCGGCATCGGCGAGCCGACCATCTGCGTCGTATCACCGTCGGTGATGAACGCGATCTATGCTGCCACCGGCAAGCCGGTGCGCAGCCTGCCGCTGAAGAATGTGAAGCTGGTCTGAAAACAAAATTCGCCCGCGCACTCCGGATCAGGAGCCCGCGGGCGAATTGCTTTTGAATCAAATGCCGGCCGACGTTAGTCGTCGTGGCGAATGATGGTCTTGGTTTCGACGCCGTCACCGCGTTCCTTCTTGATCACGGTGGTCCGGTCGCGCGGCTCGTCCCGCTTGATCACGGTCTTTTCGCGGACGCGGTCACGGTCGTAATCGGGATGGCTTTCGCCAACGGTCACGCCTGCGCCCACCGGGCCAACGCGAACGCCGACATCGTCGGCCAGAGCCGGTGCGGCCAGGGCACATGTCGCCGCCGCCGCCAATAGAATCTTCCTCATGGTGTTCTCCTTCCAGTGAATGGCTGTCAACGTCATCGGCCATGCGCCGTTCCGGCGGTTCCGCACAAAAGACTTGCAATTTTTTTCGGTCTGACCTGGATCAATCGGCGGGTGACGATTTTGCGAACGCGCAGCCTGTGCGCGGTTTTGTTCCGTTGCCACACTTGAACCATCAGCCTGTGGAACATGGAGCGGGGCAGGGGGATTCCAGCCTGATCGGTTCTGGGGATGAGCGGAAGCGTTGCATGTCGGGGCAAGTCGAAACGGTATTGCGGAAGATGGGCCAATCCCTGCGCCCGATCAGCGAGGCGCCAAAGGATGGCCGATGGATTCTGGCCAAATCGGCCCTGGGCCTTGTGGTATGTCACTGGGTTCGCGATCCGGCGGGCTTGGCGGGCCCGACCTGGCTTGAGGCCAACGACGCCTCGCGCGGTTATCTCGATGACTATTTCGAAGGCTGGATCGATCCCGCTGAGCTCAAACTCTGGGATTTCGCGACACTTGCCGATCTCCTGATCGCCTTTGTCGATGAGGCCCATGCGCGGGGCGATGAACGGGCGCTTCGAACTTTGCAGAGCCGCGCCAGAGCGGAGTGAGTGGCAGGCCTCGACCGTGCCACCGCTACTGCGGTGTCGCCGACGCCGCGATCAAACCCGAGATGTTGTCGTTTTGCAGCTTCTCGGCTTCGACCTGTCCGGCTGGTGTATTGTCGTCGAGGAAGCGGTCGAGAATAGCCTGGATCGTGCCCTTCGCCCCGTCCGGGCCACGGTCGCTCAGCTCGTTGTGCTGGTAAGGGGTCTTGACCACGGTGATGCCGGCCTTCTGGCACATCTCGTCGTCGGGCACGACGCCGGGATCGGCCTTGAACACGGCATCCTTTGATCGGAACGACAGGATCTTGAACTTGCCGTCCGTGATGAAGGGGACGCGCAGATTGTCGAGCGTCACGACTTTCTTGATCATCTCCGGGTGTCGCTTGGCGAAATACATCGAAATGTCGCCGCCGTTGGAATGGCCGACCAAGGTTAGCGCGTGGTAATCGGCGTTCGGATAAACCTTCTTCAGTTCGTCGATCGCGAACAGGATGTTGGCGATGCCTTTATTATAGTGCGGCCGGCGACCGACATATTCCTCGCCGGCCTGCGTCACCATCTCGCCGTCGGTATCGATGTCGTGCTGGACGCTCGCGACCAGATAGCCGCGCATCGCCAGCACATTCGTCAGGAAGGAATATTCGGTGAACTTGACCGTGTTGCCGTGGTTGACGATCGCGACCGGCAGCGTGACCATTTCGGTGATCGATTCCACCTCTTTGTCACGCCGGACCGCGATATCGACTTCCACGGGCCGGTCGGTCCGCAGGGGATCGTAAAGCGTCAGCGTCTTGTGACGGATCGCCCATTTGCCGGCGGTGAAATAACCGGCCGTGGCCAGCACGCAAACCGACAACAGAATTGCCATTCCGCGTTTCATGATGGGATCTCGTGAATGATCAAATCAAAGGTCGAAAAATGATGAGGGGCATTGTCTCGCGTTTACGTCACAGCGGCGTGACAGGGAGGTTTTGTCACGGCTACGTGAGGTTGGGAGCAAGATGATTGTGAAACAGTCACTTGCCTGGGATGCCAGTGGATCGGGGAGGGGGAATCACCACACTCGCACCTCCAAGATAACGGACGTCGCCTGTGTATACCCGTCATCCCCCGGATGAGCGCATTCGAGCTCACTCGGGAGGTGCGAGCGGAAGCGAGCCTCGAAGGAAACCGGCCCCGCTCATAGCCCGCGCATCCTTCGAGGCGCGCCCGCAGCCAAATTTATGCAGGCTGCGTATACTTGCCTGCATGGCGCGCACCTCAGCGATGACGCGACGCGCCCTACCCCGACTTGCTCTCCTGATGCGCGTCGAGCCGCGCTTCGTCGGCGCTTTCGAAAATATGCGGGGCGAGGCCACGGCGTTCCAGCGCCTCGCCAAGCTTGATGCGCAGGAATCCCGACGTGGTGTAGCGCGAGACGCCGGAATAAAAGCGCTGGCTAAGCGAGTGCACCATGGCCGAATACTCCTCGAGCAGTTCGGGCGGAATCGAGAAGTTGTCGTAGTTGACGATCGCGTAGGCGCGGCGGCCAAGCGGCGCGAGCACCGCTTCGACCGCCTTGTCGATCGCCTTGATGTCGGCGCTGGAGCGAATCGTAAAACGCTCCAGATTGACGAAGAACAGATCCTGCTGGCTGTCATACGTGAAGCGCTGCGCCATCGGGATCGCGGTCATGTCGTGGCGAAGGTCCATCGCACGTTCACGGAAAATGCGCCCGTCCATCAGGCGAGGATCGCGCGGGATCGCCGGCTTGAAATCCATCAGGCCCAGAATATCGCGCTCGATGTCGATGCCGGGTGCGACCTCGATCAGCTCCAGCCCAAACGGCGTCAGCGTGAACACGCAGCGTTCGGTGATGTAAAGCACGCTCTGGCCGCGCTCGGCTGCATAGGCGCCCGAGAACGTCACGTGCTCGACGGCGTCGACGAATTTGCGTTGCCGGGCTTCTTCCGAAATCACAAGCTTGCCGTCGGCGACCGTGATCCGTTGCCGTCCAGCGCCGAAGGTGCCGACGAAGATCACTTCCTTGGCGTTCTGGCTGATATTGATGAAGCCGCCGGCGCCCGCGAGCTTCGGCCCGAACTTGCTGACGTTCAGGTTGCCCGCGCGATCGACCTGGGCAAGCCCAAGAAAGGCGGCATCGAGCCCGCCGCCGTCGTAGAAGTCGAACTGATAGGGCTGGTCGATCACGGCTTGCGTATTGATCGCGGCGCCGAAGTCGATGCCGCTCGCGGGAATCCCGCCGATCACGCCGGGCTCGGCCGTCAGCGTGATCAGGTCGATGATCTTCTCTTCGTTGGCGACCGCTGCGATGCCTTCGGGCATGCCGATGCCGAGATTGACGACGCTGTTGGCCTTCAATTCAAACGCGGCGCGGCGCGCGATGATCTTGCGCTCGCTCATCGGCATCGGCGGCAGTTCGCCCGCGCGCACGCGGATTTCGCTCGCGAAGGCCGGACTGTATTGCGTGCCAAATGTCTGCCAGTGGTTTTCAGGTTTCGACACCACCACGCAATCGACGAGCACGCCGGGGATCTTGACCTGGCGCGGATTGAGCGAGCCGCTTTCGGCGACGCGTTCGACCTGCGCGATCACCAGCCCGCCGGAATTATGCGCGGCCATCGCGATGGCGAGCGCCTCCAGCGTCAGCGCTTCCTTTTCCATGGTGAGGTTGCCGTCCGCATCGCCCGTGGTGGCGCGGATGATGCCGATATTGATGGGGAAGGTCTTGTAGAGCAGGCATTCCTCGCCGCCGACCGTGATCAGTTCGACCAGATCTTCAGTGGTTCGCGCGTTGAGCTTGCCGCCGCCATGGCGCGGATCGACAAAGGTGCCGATGCCGACGCGCGAGAGGTGGGCGGGGCGGCGCGCCGCGATATCGCGAAACAGATGCGTGATCACGCCCTGCGGCAGGTTATAGGCCTCGATCTGGTTGGCGATCGCGAGTTGTTGCAGTTTCGGCGCCAGCCCCCAATGGCCGCCGATCACGCGCCTGACCAGGCCATCATGCGCGAAATGATTGAGGCCGCGATCCTTGCCGTCGCCCTGGCCCGCCGCATAGACGAGCGTCAAGTTCTTCGGCTTGCCTTGCGTGTAGGGCGCGTCCGTCTCGGTCTCGAGATAGAGCGCCTCCAGGGCCAGCGCGATTTCCTCGGCAAAGCCGATGCCGACAAAACCGCCGGTCGCCACCGTGTCGCCGTCGCGGATCAGGCGCACGGCTTCCGCGGCGCTGACCACCTTGCCCTTTTCCGAAAGCCGCAGGAATTGCAGCGCAGGGTGCTGGCTCATGGCATGTCTCCTGGCAGAGGAGCTACACAAGTCCCGTGAGGTAATAGACGCCGATCACGAAGAACACGCCGAGCGTCTTCAGGCACGTGACGGCGAAGATGTCCTTGTAGGATTGCCGGTGGGTGAGGCCGGTCACCGCCAACAACGTAATGACAGCGCCGTTATGCGGCAGCGTATCCATGCCGCCCGACGCCATCGACGCCACGCGATGCAGCACCTCCATCGGAATGTGCGCCGCTTCCGCCATCGAGATGAAATCTTTCGACATCGCGGCGAGCGCGATCGACATGCCGCCGGAGGCGGACCCCGTGATGCCGGCGAGCGACGTCACGGTGATGGCCTCATTGACCAGCGGATTCGGAATCGATTTCAGCGCATCCTTGATGACGAGAAAGCCGGGCAATGCCGCGATCACGCCGCCGAAGCCGTATTCGGACGCCGTGTTCATCGCCGCCAGCAGTGCGCCGCCGACGGCGGCCTTGCTGCCCTCGGCGAAGGTGGAGGCGAGTTTGCCGAAGGCGAAGATGAAGACGGTGAGAATGCCCGCCACAAGCGCGCCCTCGACCGCCCAGATCGCCTTGATGCTTGCGATCGGGTTGGGAATCGCGTGATCGAGCGCCAGCGTCAGGTCGTAATTGGTGCCATAGGCGCGATCGATCAGGCCGCCGAACAAACCCGGAAAGCCGCCGAGTACGATGTTGACCACAAAGACGACGATCAGCGGCAAAAAGGCGATGAAGGCCGGCGCGAGATCCTTGGTGTCGACCGGCGGTGGTTCGTTGGTGTGTCCCTCGCCGTAACCTTCGCCGCTGGCTGCCGCCGAACGGCGCCGCCATTCCAGATAAGTCAGGCCGAGCACCAGAATGAACAGTCCCCCGAGCGTGCCGAGGATGGGCGCTGCGCCATTGGTGGTCTTGAAATAGGTGGTCGGGATGATGTTCTGGATCTGCGGGCTGAAGGGCAGCGAATCCATGGTGAAGGAGAACGCGCCGAGCGCAATCGTGCCGGGAATCAGGCGTTTGGGAATATTGCCGGCGCGGAACATTTCGGCCGCGAAGGGATAGGCGGCAAACACCACGACGAACAGCGAGACGCCGCCATAGGTGAGAACGGCGCAGACGAGCACGATCGCGAGCATCGCGCGCTGGCTGCCGACGATGCCGATCACGGAGGCGACGATCGATTTCGAGAAACCTGAGAGTTCGATCACCTTGCCGAAGACCGCGCCGAGCAAAAACACCGGGAAGTACAGCTTCGCAAAGCCGACCATCTTGTCCATGAAGAGGCCGGTGAATGCGGCGGGCACCGCACCGGGATCGGTCAGCAGCACCGCGCCAAGCGCTGCGATCGGCGCGAACAGGATCACGCTGAAGCCGCGATAGGCCACAAACATCAGAAAAACGAGCGCGGCAAGCGCGATCAGAAAACTCATCTCTTCCTCCCGGGATGGTGTCGCGCATTTGCCATGCGTCGTTTCACGATTGGCGCAAAGTGTGCGCCCAAACTTCACAATCTCGCAAGAGGTTTTCAGAAGATCGTCACCATTGCCGTGTGACGGAACGATGAAGCACACGAGAGGTGTCCGCGTTCTGAGACGTGAGACAGTTTCCGTCTCGAAAGTCAGATTCCTTGGCTTAGGACGTGAACCCAAAAATTCGCGCAGCGGCGGACGTCCGCTTTGGTGCGCATTCCGGACTCAAGTCGGACATTGCGGCACTTCGGAAAAGTGCCACAACCGGACTCATGCACCGCAGCAAGAGCTAAAGAAAACAACCCGAGATTTGCTATGGGTCATTTTCTGGGCATCTGGTCGGGAAGAAAAGCGCGGCGGATTGTAACCGGGCCGTTGAACGTTGCCTCTTGAATCATCCCGCTCTATCTCGGGCTTTTCATGCAAACCGGCGTTCAACAGCGAATTGTGAACTTCTATGTTTTCATTGTAGCTGACGAGCCCTGTCGGCGCGCGGGAGTGTTCACGTTCTCAGACTTGAGACGGTTTGTGTCTCGAAGCCGGATTCCTTTTTCCTGACCATCCCTCGAGACGGCGCGGAGCCTGTCATCGGGCCGCGCTTGGCGCGGACCCGTTGGCGCCTCCTCGGGATGAGGTCGTTATTTGCGGCATGATTTTTAGACCCTCATGGTGAGGAGCCGCGTCACTTCACGCGGCGTTCCGGACGATGCTTCGCTTCGCCGGGAGAACCACGAGGCCACTCACTCCGGCGGCGTCGCGGAGAGACCAAACTTCGCGAGCTTCTTGTAGAAGGTCGCGCGCGAGATCCGCAGCATGCGTGCGGCTTCCGTGATCTGGCCGCCCGCCGCGTCGAGCGCGTGTTCGAGCGTTTGCTTTTCGAAAGCGAGTTCGGCTTCGGCATAGGGCACGACCACGCCTGATGGCGGTGCGGGAGCTGCGGCCTTGCTCACGGTGCCGACGGGCAGAATATGCGCGAAGTCGTCGCCGGTGAGGCGGCCGGTGTCGGAAAGAATCAGCGCACGCTCCAGAATGTTGCGCAGTTCGCGCCCGTTGCCCGGCCAGCCATAGCGCGCGAGCGCCGCCAGCCCCGAAGGCGTGATGCGGCCGATCGGATAGGCGCCTGATATCACGACGTCGTCGAGCAGCCGCGTGGTGATCGCTTCGAGATCGCCCGTGCAATCGCGCAGCGGCGGCAGCGCGATCGAAAGCACGTTGAGGCGGTAGTAGAGATCGGCGCGGAAGGTGCCGTCACTCACGCGTTTTTCGAGATCGGCATTGGTCGCCGCGATAATGCGGACGTCGACCTTGACCGGTCTGTCCGATCCCAATGGTTCGATTTCGCGCTCTTGCAGCGCGCGCAGCAGCTTGGCCTGCATTTGCAGCGGCATGTCGCCGATCTCGTCCAGGAAGAGCGTGCCGCCATCGGCGCTTCTGAATTTGCCGTCGCGGCCCTTGCGATCGGCCCCGGTATAGGCGCCGGGGAGGTTGCCGAAAAATTCCGATTCGATCAGCGTCTCCGGGATCGCGGCGACATTGACGCTGACGAAAGGCTTCTCGGCGCGAGACGAGGCATTGTGGATCGCTTGCGCCAGAAGCTCTTTGCCGGTGCCGGTCTCGCCGGTAAGTAACACCGTCACGTTCTGCCGCGCGGCTCTGGCCGCCAGCTCCTTGGCGCGGACGATGCCTTCGCTACTGCCGACATAGTCGTCGAAGGTGAAGCGCGCGTTGCGGGCTTGCGAGAGCTGCCGCCGCGCGATGCGCAATTCGTTTTCGAGGTGCTGCACCCGCGCGATCAGCGGCTTGAGATTTTCAAGGCGATCGTAAAGCACAAAGCCGATCGCGCCGATCACCGCTCCCGTTTCGTCCTCGATCGGCATGCGCGTGACCACGAGTTGCTCGCGGCCGAGCTCCATGATGTCGAGCAGGATCGGCTCGCCGGTCTCCGCGACCCGGCGCATCAGGCTGTTGGGGATGATCTCCTCGATCGGGCGGCCGAGCGCCTGCGATGCGAGTGTCAGGCCAAGGGAGGGCAGGTACTTCTCGTTGACATACACGACGCGGCCGGTGCGATCGATCGCGATCGCACCCTCGCACAAGCTCTCCAGCCGTTCGAACAGCGTTTCCATCGCGCGGGCGCGGACGGCCTCGGGATCATCGGCGATGGAGCGCGTGCTCAAGTCTCACGCACCCAGTCTTGGCAGCAGCTTGAGCGCGTTGCCGCGTTCGATGTCCATGATCTGCGCTTCCGTGAAAACGCCTGAGCTACGCAACCCCTTCACATGGTCGATGCCGGTGCGATAGGGAAAATCCGTGCCGAACAGGATTTGCGAGGTCGGGATCACAGCCGTCAGCGCCGACATCGACGCCTTGTTCGAGGTTTGCGCGGTGTCGTAATAAAAACGCACGAGTTCGGCGAGCGCGCCGTCCGGCGTCATCGGCTTGAATTTCGCGTCGATCATCGGCTGGCGGATAAAGCGTTCGATCAAGAACGGCATGGTGCCGCCGGCATGCGAGAAGATCCACTTGATGTCGCGGAATTTCTGCGCGTTGCCGGAAAACACGATGTCGCCGATGGTGCGCGTGGTGTCGGTGCCCCATTCCACCAGCGTCGGCGGCTCGGTCTTCAAGAGGTTGACGCAGCAATCGGCGGTCGAGGGATGGGTGTAGACCACGCATTTTCGCCGATTGAGCTCTTCCATGACCGGCAGGAAAGATGGATCGCCGAGCCATTTGTCGCGATAATTGGTCATCAGCCCGATGCCGTCGAGCTTGAGCGTGTCGAGCGCGTAGGCGATCTCTTTCAGCGAACCCTCGGTATCGGTGAGCGGCAGCATCGCCCAGCCGCCGAAGCGGCCGGGATGCTCCGATATCAGCTTCGCGTTATACTCGTTGCACTCGCGCGCCAGCTTGCGCGCAGCTTCGCCGGTGAGGAAGTTGACGCCGGGCTGCGTCACCGAAAGCATCGATACCGCGATGCCGGCCTGGTCCATGTCGGCCAGCGATTTCTCCGGCGTCCATCCGCGCAGCAGGCCGTCGCCGAAGTTATTGGCGACTGCGGCCTGAATATAAGTCGGCGGCGACAGATGGTGATGAACGTCGATCCGGTAGGGCTTGGCATCAGCCGCTTGCGCAAACGCCCGCGAGCCGCCAAAGCCCGCGAGCGCCGCGGCGCCGGCCGCGCCCGCCACAAACTGCCGGCGGCTCAGGCGGCCTGCCGTCAGCGACCCCGCAGTCAAAGAGCCCGCAGTCAAAGAGCCCGCGTCAAAGACAGTGTGGCGTCGCACCCACAGGCGCAGCCGCGCATGGATAGGTTGGATTGGCGGCCGTGATCCCGGTTCATGACGTTCTCCCTATTCAGGTCCCCTTGAAGGACTTCTTTGTCAATTTGTCACAGGAAAACTATGTACCGCAGTTAGTGATGCAGACAAATAGGTCCGGCTGTATCCGTTGGAAAATCGGGAATAATCTGGCGCAAGCGAGGTTAGGCAATATGGGCGGTTCAGCCCTTTGGAAAAGCGGGCTTTGGGGCCTTCGCAAAAATCGCGTTCAGGAGAAGTGAGATGATGGCGTCGTGGTTGAGGGGATTGTTGGTGCTCGCGGCATTCGCGGCGAGTGGTGTTTCGCAGGCCTCGGCCCAAACGCCGTCGCCCGCGGGCGCCAAGGCCTACATCATCAACCTCAAAGACGGGGCGGAAGTAACGAGCCCGTTTCTGGTGCAGTTTGGTCTCTCCGGCATGGGCATCGCGCCGGCCGGTGTCGAAAAGCCGAACACCGGGCATCATCATCTGATCATCGACACCAGGATGACGGACGAGCAGATGAAGGCGCCGATTCCCGCCGACGACACCCACAAGCATTTCGGCGGCGGCCAGACCGAAGCGATGGTGACGCTGGCGCCCGGCAAGCACACGCTGCAACTGCTGCTCGGCGACTGGTCGCATATTCCGCATACGCCGCCGGTGATGTCGGAACCGATCACGATCACCGTAAAGTAGGCGCACGGTGAAGTAGGCGCACGGTGAAATCCTTGAAATAAGCGCATGGTGAAATAAGTCTTGGCGCCGATGAGAAAATAGTCAGGCCTGCTGTCTATCTCATCACTTTCGTCTCGCAAGCATGCTCGGTTGCAGTGCACGCGGTGGAAAAGTAAAACTATTCTTTTCCATCGCGACAAAATGCAACAGACGGAACCCGTGAAATCCGCTAGGGTGAAGCCGTGGCCTGGATTGGCCACTTAATAGGTTACTTGGCTTCACAACAGGAGTGGAGTTCATGAACAGGCTCGTTGAAATTCGCCGCCAGGAGCATTTTTGCCGTGAGCGTGCGTTACATGATTCCGAGCGTAAATCGTTCTGGCTCGCGGAGGCCGAAGTGTGGGAGCAGCGCGCGCTCGATGAGATCGCGTTTCACTTCCGGGAATGCAATATCGAAACTCCCCAGCAGTCGTTGAACGCCGCGTAAGGCGAAAGCGAAATCGTGATGCCGTTCGCGGGTGGCGGAAGGCTGCCCGCGATGCGTTTGCGGCAAGGCTCACTCTTTCCCCTCATCCAGAGGAGCGGCGTAAGCGGCGTATCGAAGGATGCGCGGGCTACGAGCGGGGCCGTCTCCTTCGAGGCTCGCTTTCGCTCGCACCTCCCGAGTGAGCGCAATTGCGCTCGTCCGGGGATGACGGGGAGGGCATTGGCGCCGCCTTCAACCCCCCGGCGGCTTTGTACGTAATAAGAATGACGCCGGACGGCATGGCTTTTGTGCTGACGAGTTCGAACGAGCGGGGCGGGGTTCCCGCCGCGAAGAAGCGCTTTCCGGCGCCCAACAGCACGGGATAGACGACCAGCATGACTTCATCCGCAAGCCCATGTTCGAGCAGCGTCGAGGTCAGCGTGGAGCTGCCCCAAAGGATCAGGCCTGGACCCGCCTTCGACTTGATGCGGCTGACATCAGCGACGAGTTCAGGGCCGAGGCCCTCGCACGGGCCCCATGCAAGACTTTCCGGACGGTGGGTCGCGACATATTTGGTGGCCGCATTGAAGCCGTCCGCCATCGGACTGCTTGGCGCCTTGGGCCAGAAGCCCGACCACAGGTCGTAGGTGCGGCGGCCGAGCACGAGATCGAAGTGCCCGCCATGCGCGGCAAAGAGTTCGTCCCGGCCAGCAGGCGTCCGATAGGGCACGGTCCAATCGGCGTAAGGAAAATCGTCTTCGCCGGAAGACTGGATCACGCCGTCCAGCGAGATGTGTTCGATGATCTTGAGCTTTCTCATGTCGGTCCCTGCATGCTGGCCGCGCCTGATAAGCATATTATCGCCTTTCAAGGGCAGGGAGCCTTCTGCTAAGCCAAGCCCGTGAAGATCAACAACAAAAGCAATAACGGGCAGGGCCGGGGGCGGATGACAGTTTTGCAGCAAAGCGCGCCCCGCAACCTCGAACCATCGGAGCCTGTCGCGGCTGACGCCGTGCTGCAAAGCGCGGTGAAAAAGGCCGCACTGCGGTTCGTGCCGCTGCTCACCATCGCCTATCTCTTTAATTACCTCGATCGCACCAGCCTTGGCGTCGCGGCGCTGACCATGAAGGAGCAGCTGGGGCTGACGGGGCTCCAGTTCGGATTTGCCGGCGGCATCTTCTTTCTCGGCTATTCCCTGTTCGAGATCCCGAGCAATCTGTTGCTCTATAAAGTGGGCGCGCGGCGCTGGCTGGCGCGTATCATGGTCAGTTGGGGGCTGGTGTCGGCGGCGACCGCCTTCGTGGTCGGGCCGAACAGCTTTTACGCGCTGCGGCTTCTGCTCGGGATCATGGAAGCCGGTTTCTTTCCCGGCGTGACGTTCTTTCTCGCCGCCTGGTTTCCGGCGCAATACCGCACGCGGATGCTGGCCTGGTTTCTGGTCGGCATTCCCCTGTCCTCGCTGATCGGCACGCCCGTCTGCACCATGTTGCTCGGGATGGACGGCATCTGGGGTTTTGCCGGCTGGCAGTGGCTGTTTTTCCTGGTGAGTTTGCCTTGCGTGCCGCTCGGTTTTCTCACTTTTATTCTGCTCGCCGACCGGCCGCAGACGGCAAACTGGCTCACGGCCGAAGAACGCAATACGCTCGATCGTGTGCTGGCGTCGGAAGTTCGGGAGCGGCCGCATGCCTCGCTGCTCGCGGCGCTAATGGATTTGCGCGTGCTGATTTGTGCGGCGATCCAGTTCGGCTTCACGCTCGGTTCCTACGGCATCGGCATCTGGCTGCCGTTGATGCTGAGGGAATACCACCTCTCGAATACCGCGATCGGCTGGGTCGCCGCCATTCCCTATCTGTTTGCCTCCGTCGGCATGATCCTGTGGGCGCGTTATGTCGACTATAAAGGCAGCCGCATCGCCAATCTCGCGATCGCCTGTTTGCTCGGGGGCGTCGGGCTGTTGCTGCCGATCCTCTCAGACTCTCTTATATCGGCCGTCATCGGCTTCAGCCTCGCGCTGACCGGCGTGACCGCGGCACGCGCGATCTTCTGGACCATCCCGACGCGCTTCCTCACCGGCGTGGCGGCCGCCGGCGGGCTTGCCTTTATCAACTCAGTCGCCACGACAGGCGGTTTTTTCGGCCCCACCATGATGGGCTGGCTGAAGGATTTCTCCGGTTCTTATGTCGTCGGCCTGCTCGCGGTCGCCGCCATCATGCTTGCCGCCACCGCAGCCTCGATGTCGCTGAAACTCTTTATTTCGCGCGAATAGCGATTTCCCGGGGGTAACGATCGGCGCGCGCGCGCCCCGCGCGTATCACCGGGTTTGGCGGGGAAGGGCTATTTGGATATTTTATTGCTATTTTTTCCCTAAAAAATGGGGAAAAATAGGAAATTTTCGCAAACCCTTCGCATTCCCGTAACACGCGCTGAGCAGATTGCGCGGCCTCAACCTCACTTTGTCTTTGCGGCGTTTGTATCGCGAAGCTCCACTCTCGGGAAATATCGAAATGACAGCCAAGGAAACGCATCCGCGTCGCGGACGCTCGCTCTTCAACACGCATTTTGCAGTGGCTCTGCTCGCCACCACGACGCTTGGCGGCGCGGCTGCCTATGCCGACCCCCTCACGTTTTTCTTCCCCGGCAACCTGCTCCTGAGCCGCAGCGTTTATGACGCCACCCCCGCCGACGTCACCGTAGGCCAGACGCTGCCGCCGAACTGCGTGCCGAACAAGGCCAACAAGGTCACCTGCGTCACCGCGGTCAACGACGGCACCTATCCGACCGTGTTCAACAACGTGATCATCGACGCCTCCTTCGGCATTACAACCCAGATACTGCTCGACGAAATTCTGCCGATTCCGTCAGGCAATGTCGTCCAGACGATCGCAGTGCCGAACAGCACCGAGCCGGGCGTGACCGCGACCTCGAACCAGATGGTCACGAGCTTCTCGTCCAAGTCGGAAATCGGTCTCAACCTGTCGCTCGATCGCAGCAAGGTGACCTTCATGGGGTATCTTTCCCCGGTCGGCGCGGTCGACGTCTCCAATTCCAATACGCCCGACGTGGTCGATCCGACCAATCCGGTGTCCTCCCAAGTGTACCGCGTGATCGCCGACCTCGATCAATTCGGCCAGTTCCACTTCACCAAGACCAACGCCTATAGCGGCAACAACGGCCGCGCCGCGGTCCTCAACAACGTCAAGGGCGCCAACGTTCACTACATGTCGGGCAATGCCGGCAACGGCGGCAAGCCGCAGCCGGTTGGCGTCATCACCGGCGCCGGCGCGCAGATCTCGACCCCGTCGAATTTGCCGCTGTCGTCGCAGCTGGATCCCGGCGCGCCGACCCCGGTCGGCAGCTTCAGCATCACCGAAGTCGGCGATGCCGCTGACAAGGTCGGCAAGGACACCAACTTCCGCGGCCTGACCGTGTTCAACAACGTCGTGTACCTGACCAAGGGTTCGGGCGGTAACGGCATCAACACCGTTTACTTCATCGACACCTCGGGCACCGCCGCCAACGGCAACCCCAAGGCTTGCCCGAACGGCTCCGGCGTGCCGGCGCCTGGCGCAACGCTGCCCACTACGGGCATCGTGTTCAATGCATCGACGGTGCAGGCCGACGGCGTGACGCCCTTCAATATGTGCGTGCTGAATGGTTTCCCGACCAGCCTCGCCGCCAACACCACCGCGCCGCTGCCGATGTTCCCGTTCGGCATGTTCTTCGCCAACGCCACGACGCTCTATGTCGCGGATGAAGGCAACGGCGACACGACCTTCGCCAACGGCATCTTCACCAACACCGCGACGCAGACCACGGCGGGATTGCAGAAGTGGGTGTTGAAGAACGGCACATGGTCGCTCGCCTACACGCTCCAGGCAGGTCTTGAACTCGGCGTGCCCTACATCGTGCCGGGCTATCCGACCGGCATCAACGCCGCGACCGCCCTGCCGTGGGCGCCCGCGACCGGCGGCCTGCGCAACATCACCGGCCGTGTCAATCCTGACGGCACGGTCTCGATCTGGGCGATCACCTCCACCGTCAGCGGTGGCGGCGACCAGGGCGCTGACCCGAACAGGCTCGTGCTGATCACCGACAAGCTCGCCGCCACCACGCTGCCGGCCCACGAAAGCTTCACCACGGTTCGCACCGCCAAATCAGGCGAAGTGCTCCGCGGCATTTCGTTCACGCCCGGCACCGGCGAGAGTCTGGGGCAGGAGATCTCCTCTCTGCTCTGCGACTTCGGCATCTGCGCGCCGTAGTCTGATAGCCAAGTCAGGCGCGTCTGACGGTTTCGCTGGACGCGTATGTTCGCAACCTCTCCCCGCGTGAATAGCGCGGGGAGATTTTTTTGTGGGTCCGCGGCGCGCCGCTTTACGGCGCGTTCTTGCCGCGCAACGCCACGATTGACGAGGCGGAGCTTCGGCCTGACATCAAGGAAAGGTCTTTGGTGGTGGCGAGAGAAAGGCGGCGCTTCGGCGCACCAGACCTCAAGGAACCTGGGGGCCCAAAATCGTGGGAGTTACCAGAGTGTCCCGAAGAGTAGATGATTGGAAGTTTTCAGAGTTTGCGGAGAGCAATACGGCTGGCGGCTTAGGCACGCAAACGACTTTGCGCCCTGTCGGAGGCCCGACGAGAGTTCACGGCACGTTTGGCCTTTAGCTCAGCTAGGCGCTTCACGTATTTCTGCTTGGCGGGGGTTCCTGCCTCCACCTTAGCTACGCGCTGCGCCCCCTTTTTAGCGACCTCCACGATACGGTCGCGGGTCATGGCGATATCTCCTATATTCCCGATCAATATAGCGCGCTTTCGGTTGTTTTAAACCTCTTTTGTAAACAACCAGTAGTCCTTCTTCGTCGTCTCGTCGCGAAACCGATCCCTTGTCTCGTACCCACAAGAATGGACTGCATTGCTTATAGTTTCGTATTTTTTGAGGGCCTTTTCCTCCAATCCGGCATAATACGTTTCCATCGTAATGTTCTCTGGCTGAAGCCCATCTATTAACCTTCTGACAGCCCTCGCGATCTGATTGGCAACAAAGGCCCTCCATACCTTAGGGATATAGGCATCCACGGATCCCTTTGAGTAGTCCGGGGCCGAAACCTTCCAGTCACTAACCAGGCTCTTTTCTCTAATTCCGAATCTAAGGTCGTGGGCCTCGTCAACCGGGACCAGCATGACCGACATCACGACGGCGATGTCGCTGTCCAAATCGAACCCGAGGGCAAATTCAACGATTTCAACCCCCATGTTATCTGTGAAAGGAGGATCCGGATCGGTTTCTACATCAAACTCGTATGCCATAATTTGAGGCATACGGTATTTCTCCGTGAAAGCGAAGTAAGTGGAAGGCGCAACCCATCTTAATCAAGGGGCTCGTTACCCAGTGGCTTATCGGCCGCTCCCTCACACCCTCTCATGCTTGCGTAAATCCCTCGCATGATCGAAACGGCTGGCCAGGCCGGCCTCTGACGCCGTGATCTCGGGTAGCGCGGCCTCGGCCAGAATCTCCTCGGTGATGTCCTCGACCGCCGAGCCCTCGATCTCGTGAATGAAGCTGATATTGCTGTATTCACCGGACGACGATGCGCGAGACGACTTCGCGGCGGGTGATTTCGGGATCGACGATGGCCTCGCGGCCGCGCCTTCCATAATCGATCATGACGACGAAATATTGCATGCGCGCGTGCCGACGCTCCCCGTGGCCTTTTTGGATGGCCGCCATTATTTCGGAGAATTCGGAAGCCGGGCAAGGGCAATTTCGGAAAATCAGAAATTACGTCAGTCTGATGGACGCGGCGTCATTCCGGGATGGTGCGTCAGCACCAGACCCGGAATCTCAGAGGTTCCGGGTTCACACTTCGTGCGCCCCGGAACGACACAGTTCATTTCGTCCCCTTGCCGTCCCTCGCGACCGAGAGCTTCTTCCTTGAACGCCCCGCCGCCCGCGCGCGCAGGCGGTCGATCTGGCCCCTGGGCAAGGTCACGCAGATTTCCCCGATCCATTCCAGCTTGACGCCCGCGATCGGCTTGGCGTTGAAGCTCGTGAGGTTGACGACATGGCCGGTCTTGCCGCGCTCGATCGTCTTGAGGTAACGCTCGCCGCTCTTTAAGCGCACGGCCGCTTCCTCGCCGTAGAAACTCGAGAGCGGGTGGCGCTGGTCGCGATAAACCACGATAATATCGCCGTTCTCGTATTTCGGCAGCATGGAATCGCCGACCACCTCGAGCGCGATGGTTTCCTCCGCGATCGGGAACGGCAGCTCGACCTCGCCAAGGCCCTCCGGCGGCATCTGCTCGTGCTCGGGCGTGATCGTCGCGCCGGCGCCGACCCGTCCCATGATCGGCACCGAATTGAGTTCGAGATAGTCGATGATCGGCTGAAGCTCGGAAGCCTTGATCAGGCGGGCCTCGGCGAGGATCTCCGACACCGCGCCGGGGCGAACGCCCATCGCGTCCGCGAGACCTCCCTTGGTCTTGCCTGGCTTGGAAAGCCCCCGCTCGATCATCTTGACGTCCAGCATCGCGATTCTCCTTGTCGCCGATGTTGATGAGCATAGAATTCCGATTATCCGAAATCAAGCTTGACTTATTTCGGAATATCCGAAATACGTGAGAACACAACGTGAAACTTCAGGAAATGATAGATGCAATCAACGTGGGAGGAGGCGCACTCGTCCGCGCTGCGTGAACTCGTGGGGAAAGGAGTGCCGTTTTCCGAAATCGCCCGCGCGCTCAACGAACGCTTCGGCACCGCCTATACCCGCAATGCCGCGATCGGCCGCGCCCGGCGGCTCGGCCTTTCGGTGCCTCAACGGGCCGACCCGGCAGGGCCGTTTCCCGCGGCCAGGAAGCCCGATGCGCGGCGAATTCACCAAATGCGCGTCCGCAACCTCGCAAGTTCCGTCGGCAATCCCGCCACGCTGGAACGCGCCGCCGTGCTCGGGCTTCGTTGCGTGGCGATTACGCCCCGGCATCTGGCGCTGGTCGATCTGGAGGCGGATGACTGCCGCTATCCCTATGGCGGCGACGTGGAAGGCGAGCCGATCACCTTTTGCGGCCATCCGCGCCGGGAGGGCTCCAGCTATTGTGTTGTCGCATTTTCATCTGACGAGTGCGCCGGAACTCCTGGAGAAGCGCGCGCCTGCGAAGACACCGCTGCGGCTGGTGGAGGCGGCATGAACGCCAAGCCTCTCAACAAAAGCCTCTCACACAAAGGCCGACCCCATGCTCGCACGGTTGAAGCGGCTGCCGCTGCGGCTTCGCCTCGCGCATCTGGCCGCGCTCGTTCGTTGCGAGGCAAAGGGGTCGTTCTGTCCCGCGCCCGCAGGGGAGCTCGCCCATTTGCCTGCTTCCATGAACGGCGGCCGCGCGGGATGAAGCGACCGTGGATGCCGCTTTATGTCGGCGACTATCTTGGCGATACCGGTCATCTGACGACGGCGCAGCATGGCGCGTATCTGCTGCTGATGATGCATTACTGGCGCAAGGGCGAATTGCCCGATGACGACCGCCAGCTGTCGAAAATCACCAAACTGCCGCTGAAGACCTGGTGCGACTATCGGCAGATCTTGCAGGATTTCTTCCACGACGGCTGGCGGCACAAACGGATCGACGCCGAACTGGAGCGGATGATGCGGATCTCAGAGAAGCGCGCGATCGCGGGGCAAAAAGGCGGGCTCGGTTCGGCGCTCGCCCGCATGAAGCTCGAAAACGCCTCGCGTAATCGCCCATGGAAACTTTGGCGGACGCTTTGGAGGCGATGACGGTTTTGGCGCCGGGGCCTTGATAGCCGCTGGTCAGGCCGTTGATGTCGAGGGTGGGACGTGCCCAGCGGCGTTCGAGCGTTGTATAGCCGTTTTCGCCTGTGAGGCCGGGGACTTTGAGTTCGCCAATAAATTCTTTTTCATCGAACGGCAGGTTCGACCACATCTGCCGTTCATCGGGAGACAGCGGAACAACATCATCATAAAACCCGGGGATGTTGACGCGGCCTTCGGTGTCGTGCAGGCCGGCCAGAAGTTCGCACAATATATTCGCCGGGTTGGGCACCGCGCCGCCGTAGATGCCGCTGTGCAGATCGTGATCGGCGGCGGTGATGGTTACTTCCATGTAAACCAAGCCCGCGCAAGCCGTAGGTAATGGCGGGGACGCCGCGGGAAAATTGTCCGGTATCGCTGATGACCGCGATATCGGCCTTGAGGGCGTCGCGATGTTTTTTGACAAAATCGGCCAGATGATCCGAGCCGATCTCTTCTTCACCTTCCATCAGCAAGGTGAAATTCACCGGCAACCCCGCGTGCGCCTGCCACGCGAGAATCGCCTCGACATGCGCCCAAACCTGGCCTTTATCGTCGGCGGCGCCGCGGGCGTATATGGCGTTGTCGCGCACGGTGGGCGTGAAGGGAGGCGTCGTCCAAAGTTCCAGCGGCTCGGGAGGCTGAACATCATAATGCCCATAAAAAAGCACGGTGGGCCGCCCGGGGAGATGCTTGTTCTTGGCGACAACAACGGGATGCCCGCCGGTGGGCATCACCGCCACATCCAGGCCGGCAAAGGCAAGCTGATCGGCCAGCCACTGGGCGCATCGCCGCATATCGGGGGCATGCTCGGGCTTGGTGCTGACGCTGGGGATGGAAAGAAATTCCTGCAGCGCGGAGATGGATTGAGCCTTGCGGGAATCGATGGTTTGGAGAATGCGGTCGAGCATAAAGGGAGATTAATCGGGATGGGGGGAATGTGGAAGAATTGCGATGGGAGTTAAGGATTAAGTTACTGCTTCAACCCATAATCCTTAACCATCTGATCATACACCCCCATCTTCGCCGGAATCACCGCGCCTGGTCTTGTCGCCGGTTGCGTTGCGGCTGGCGCGGGGGCGGTTGCTCCTCGGCGGCCGCGGCCGGGGGGAGTTGTGAAGAGGCCCTGGCGGTTGCCGTTTTCGGTGGGTTCCCAGATGAACGTGCCCAGGCCTTTGTGGTCGGGCAGGGTGTGCATGATGTCGTTGGAGGAGCGGACTTCATCGGCGATTTCAGCGCACACGAAATACAGGTTGGGATATTGTGTGACCAATTCGTTGAAGTTGGTTTTCCAGGTATCGACGGGGCCTTGGAATTGGGTGTAGCAGGATTCGCCCAGCACATCGAACTGGACGCCGTGGGCCAGCGCGTTATCGACCCAGTTGCGGGTGGCGCGGTTGTCGCCGCCGAGGGCCAGGTGAAGCATGATGATGATTTTCGGGTCAACATCCTGCACGCCGGAGATGCCCGCCTTGAGGAGTTGGGCGAGCTGGTCCCAGTTCGTGCGTGCTGCCGCCGCGATCGACCATCATGCCGGGGCCGATTTCATTGCCGACCTGCACCATATCGGGCTCGGCGCCGGCGTCTTTTAGTTGCCGGATGGCGTCGCGAGTCCAGTCGTGCGTCTTTTTCACGAGGTCGGGGAAAGAAAGATTCGACCACGAAACCGGGGTAAATTGCTTGCCGGGATCGGCCCACGAATCGCTGTAATGGAAATCGATCAGCAGCCCCATGCCGGCGGCTTTGGCGCGTTTGGCCATGACGATGGTGTGCGGCAGATCGCAATAACCCTGCGGGGAATAGGCGCGATAATTGACGGTGGATTGGGTGGGATCGACGAAAACGCGCAGGCGGATAAAGTTGAAGCCGTGGTCTTTGAGGATTTGTAAAATGTCTTTTGGAACGCCGCCGTCGGTGAATTGCTCGCCGCGATCTTCGGCTCTGCTGCACGGAAGATATATCGGCCCCGACGATATAAGGCGGCATCGGCTTGGCGACGCCGAGCTTGGAAGGAACCAGCCGCGGATCGACCGGAGCATCCGCGCCGCGGCCGGCGCGGGCGGAGAAAAATATTCCGGCGGCCATCAAACAAAGGCTGAGACAGGCTAGTTTCACTCTTACTTTGCGGAATGGCGGATTGGTCATGAATTTGTCCCGGTTTGGATGAATGGCATTCTAACCCGGCTGGCAAGATTGGCGACGCGATACGCGGAAAAACGCGTGCGATATCCAGATCATATCAGCTACATCCCAGCGCGCAGAACATTCGCGGCAGCCTCGGTGTGTGGATCGACCACGAACGTCGCGACAAACTCGCGGTTGCGGGCGGCGTCCAGCGGGACATATTTGCCGGTGGCTTCGGCTATCAGCAAGCCGTCGGCATCGAGAATTTCGGCGGTGGTGGCGATCAGACGCGATCGATTGGTCACGACGCTTGCCCGGCAGATCATTGGCGTGCCGATTTTGGCGGGGTTGCGGAAGCGGACGCTCATTTCGCCGCAGAGGCAGAAACGCTTGCCGGTCCAACTGGCGGCCCAGACCATGGCTTCATCGATGACGGTCGCCAGCAAACCGCCGTGGACGATTCCCTGGAAGCCGATGTGATGAGATTGGGGAGTGAATTTGACTTCGACGATGCCGGTGTCGGGGTTGACGTGGAGGCTGAGGTGCAGGCCGTGCGGATTTTCTCGGCCGCAGACGAGACAACCGGGCGTATGGGGGAGTTCCAGCGTGGGCATCCGGCTATGAGCCTAGAGGCTCGATTTCGACAGCAGGCTCAGGCTCGTTGGCTTCCTGCTGCATTCGATAGAGCACGTAGAGGCTGTTGAACCCGACGTAGAAATAACCGCCGGCAAAGATGCACAGGAAGGGAACGTGCCGCAGGCAAAACCAGTAGTAGAGGCTGATGAAGATCCAGCAGGACATGTAGCAGCCGAAGGCGATTTCGATGATCGGCAGGCTCAGTCGCTTGAGCGTCCAGACGCTGGCCGTTGCGCACGGCTGTCTTGGCGATTGCCGGTGACGCCGTACTTGGGCGTGCGGACAAATTCGCTGGGCTTGCGGCGGATCGCGCCCCAGATCGCTTCGAGAACCGCCTTGGCATTATTCAGGCTGACGCCGACGCCCAGCGCCATCAGCATCGGCATGTAGAGCAGCGTCTTCCAGCCGGCTTCTTTGCCGAACAGTTCGCGCTGGCCAAAGATGAAAAACGTGCTGGCCGAGCAGGTCGCCAGGACGAACAGGCTGGCGCTGAAGAGCAATTGGCCCCACGTGCTGCGAATGGGCTTTCAGCGGGCTGTAGAAGCTGAGGAACGCCGGGTACATCAGGATCGTCAGCGACGACCATCAGCACATAGACGATGGTGTTGGTGAGGTGGAAAAACGCCTCGGTCTTGATGCGCCAGCGGCAGATGCTTGGAGCGCAGCACTTTGGGCAGCAGCTTGATGGCGGTCTGGCAAGCTGCCCTTGGTCCAGCGATGGGCCTGCTGCTTGAAGCCGATCATCTCCGGCGGCAATTCGGCCGGGGCACAGAACTGCGGCAGATAGACGAACTGCCACCCCTTCATCTGGGCGCGATAGCTCAGATCGAGATCTTCGGTGAGGGTGTCGTGCTGCCAGCCGCCGGCATCGTCGATGGTCTTGCGCCGCCAGACGCCGGCCGTGCCGTTGAAGTGCATGAACCGGCCGCTGCGGTTGCGGGCGGTGTGCTCGATGACAAAATGCCCGTCGAGGAAAATCGCCTGGCTTTTGGTGAGCAGCGAGGCATCGCGATTGAGGTGATCCCACCGCACCTGCACCATGCCGACTTTGTCGTCGGTGAAATAATCCACCACGTTGTAAAGAATGTCGCGCGG
The DNA here is from genome assembly GCA_963752265.1 of uncultured Alphaproteobacteria bacterium. GTDB lineage: Bacteria > Pseudomonadota > Alphaproteobacteria > Rhizobiales > Xanthobacteraceae > Bradyrhizobium. The sequence goes on along the minus strand of CAVVZW010000009.1, from coordinate 6,670 downwards.
CGGAACGAAATCGGCGTCGAAGATGGCGATGAATTCGCCGGTGGCCTTCGTTCAATGCCCTCGGCCAGCGCGCCGGCCTTGTAGCCGACGCGGTTGTCGCGATGGATGTATTTGACGGGATATCCCTTGGCGGCCCATTCGTCGCACGCCTCGCGGGCGATGTCAGCCGAGTGATCGGTGCTGTCGTCCAGCACCTGAATTTCAAGCTTTTCCAGCGGATAATCGATCTGGCAGGTGGCGGCGATGATCCGCTCGGCAATGGTTGCTCATTGTACATCGGCAACTGGACGGTGACCCGCGGCAACTCGGAGAACTGGCCCTTGGGCTGGTAGCCGTTGTGGCGATGCTTGAGTAGAGATAGACCAGGACGTAGCGATGGAAGCCATAAACCGCCATCAGCACCAGTACGGAAATGTAGGCCACGACGATCAGGCTGTCGAAACGTTCCAGCATAGCGTTGCGTGCTCAGTAAAAATAATCCAACCCATCACAATCAGGCATACATACCAAACGCCTGCTTGTTCAATCCGAAATCCACTCCGCTCGGAACTTAACCCCAGCACGTCGCAATTCAACAGCCCGCGAAATGCCCTGTGAAGCCCTCGAATCTGCCACTTTCGTACCCTGTCGCTTCCTCGTTGACGGCGGATTCTACTGGAAAATTGGAAATAGTGTCAACGACCATCTGCAAGGACGACACTTAGCCGGGGTAAATCATTCCATTCAGTGATATTAACTCAAGGGTAACAATACTTTCATAAGCGATATCAAGATTCGAAGTCCGCGGAAATAGAATGGCGCTACAGTCGAAACGGATTTTCCACTTTGCCCAAGCGACCAGGCCAACCTGCAAAAACGGCCCGTACTTTCAAAGTACGAGCCGTTTGGATTGAGCGATTGAAAAAAATCTGACGAATTGGCGGGTTATGAAGTCGACTTTTCGGCCGGAGCTTCGGTTCCAGTCGATTCTGTCGCCTCTTCTTTGCCCGGTTGATCTTTGCCGGGGGTTTTGCCGTCGGCGGAGTCTTTGAATTTCTTCAGCGAACGCGTGGCGAACTGATGCCGGCGTTCGTTCCGCTTGCGGCGGAGGCCGGCGCTGCGGCGGATGGTGCCGCGGGCGGCGATCTTCTTCGGTCAGAAGCTGGAGAAGCACCAGGCTCGCCGCCGTCGCCGATGCGGAAATCGCTCAGCTTGATGATGCGGGTGTAACCACCCGGCCGGTCGGCGAACTTGGGGGCGATTTCGTTGAAGAGCTTCTGGACCACCGTTACGCCGGTGAATTCCTGATCTTCATCGGTCAGACGGCGGTCGTTCAGGATCGGAGATCACCCGCCGGCGGGATGTGAGCGTGTTGCGTCCGGGCGAGCGTGATGAGCTTCTCGGCCATCGCCTTGACTTCCTTTGCCTTGGGCAAGGTCGTGCGGATCTTGCCGTGCTCGAAAAGGCTCTGAACGAGGTTGCGGCGAATCGCCTTGCGATGCTCGGTATCCCGGCTCAATTGCCGGCCGAATAATCGATGGCTGCTCATGTGCGACTCCTCCAACTTGTCACTCGAAAATCCGCGATTGTCAGCAATCTGCATTTTCACTCATGCCGTTGAACAATCAGCCTGCACCGCTAGTGCGCTGCTCGAAGCCGCACAGCTTGCGATTCGGTGCCGGCTTCGGTATCCGATTCGTCTTCATCATCGTCGTCCGGCATCGTTGCCGCGACCTGCGGGGCCGCATCGAGATCCATGCCAAGGCTCAGGCCCAGGTCGGCCAGCTTGCGCTTGACTTCGCGGAGGCTGGTCTTGCCGAAGCTGCGGACCTTCAGCAGATCGGAATCGGTCTTCTTCACCAGATCGCGCACGGTGGTGATCTTGGCCGATTCCAGGCAGTTGTTGGCCCGGACGGACAGATCCAGTTCCTGGATCGTCATGTTCAGCTTCTGCTGAAGGTCGGGATCGATCATGGCCGTGTTGGCGTCGCGCAGGGCGGCGACGGCATCGTCGTTGGCGATTTCGCGTGCCGAGCTCGAAATACTGCACGAACGGATTGAGGTGCTTGCGGAGAATCTTGCTGGCTTCGACCAGCGCCATCTCCGGCGACAGCGTGCCGTTGGTCCAGATTTCCAGGATCAGGCGGTCGTAGTCGGTCTTCTGGCCGACGCGGGCGTCTTCGGTGCGCGTAGCGGACGCGCGTGACCGGCGAATAAATGCTGTCGACCGCGATCAGGCCGATCTCCTGCTCTTCAGTGTCGCGCGATGTTTTCCGAGGCGGTGACGTAGCCGCGGCCCTTGGCGACCGTGAGCGTCATTTCGAAGGGGAGATCTTCGGTGAGCGTGGCGATGACGTGATCCTTGTTGACGACGGTGATGGCCGGATCGGCTTCGATCATGCCGGCGGTGATGGCGCCGGCCTTGTTGGCCGACGAGCTTCATCTCCTTGGCGTCATCGGCTGTCGAGCTTCACGACCAGGCTCTTGATGTTGAGGATGATGTCGGTGACATCTTCCATCACGCCGGGCAGGCTGGAGAATTCGTGCTCGGCGCCTTTGAGGCGGATGTGCGTGACGGCAGCGCCTTCGAGCGACGAGAGCAGAATTCGCCGCAGGCTGTTGCCGACGGTGGTGCCGAAGCCGCGTTCAAACGGCTCGGCGACGAATTTTCCGTAGGTTTCGGTGGAAACCTGCTCGTCGCGAACGACCCGGCGACGGCAACTCCAGGCCACGCCAACGAATTCTCATGATATAGTTCTCCTTTGCTCGCTTCATGAACCGGATTGCGGAAAGTTTACCGCCCCAACCGTTAGGGGCCATCTGTCTTCCGCCTCGCCGAGGCGATGCCGATTTGTTTGTTTGATTCTGGATGTCAAAATCTGCCAATTCAGAATCTCAATTGAATACTCAATCTGAACCGCTCGGCATCACAGCGAGCCACTTATTTATACGCGCCGCTTTTTCGGCGGGCGGCAGCCGTTGTGCGGCAGCGGCGTCACGTCCTCGATCCCGGTGACCTTCAAGCCGGCGTTCTGCAGGTTGAAAATCGCCTGCTCGCGGCCGGCGCCGGGGCCTTTGACCTTCACTTCGATTTCGACCATTCCGGCTTGCGGGCCTGCTGGGCGGCGTTTTCGGCGGCGCGGCCGGCGGCGAAGGGCGTGCTCTTGCGGGCGCCCTTGAAGCCGACGGTGCCGGCCGACGCCCAGGAGATCGTTTCGCCGTTGGTGATCGGTGATCGTGACCATCGTGTTGTTGAATGTCGCCTTGATGTGCGCGACGCCGCGGGTGACGCCCTTGCGGATTTTTTTCTTGGCGCCGGCTTTCGCGCCGTCTGCGGTTTGTGCTTGTTCTGCCATTGTTTCATTCTCTTTCCTGTCGCGCGGATCATCCGGTCGTACGGCCGTCCCTGCGCATGAGTTTGTCCAATGCGATTGCCGAAAAAAGTCAACTTTTCCGAAACATTACTGGCCTGCAACACATTACTTACTCCGGAAATTACTTGCCGAGTTCCTTCACGCCCTTCTTGCCGGCGACCGTCTTGCGCGGACCCTTGCGGGTGCGGGCGTTGGAACGCGTGCGCTGGCCGCGGACGGGAAGCGAGCGGCGATGCCGGTTGCCGCGATAGCTGCCGATGTCGCGCAGGCGGGCGATGTTCTGCTGTCACCGCCCGGCGAAGACCGCCTTCGACCAGCATAATCCGCGTCGATGATGCCGATGATCTTGGCCAGTTCGTCTTCGGTCAGCTCCTTGGCGCGGCGCTGGAAATCGATGCCCGCTCCTTGAAGAATCGCCCGGCTGTTGGTGCGACCGACGCCGTAGATATAGGTCAGGCTGATCCAGATCGGCTTGTCGGCGGGAATATCGACACCGGCGATACGGGGCATAATTAAATCCTTCAGTGATCGATCGTCGCGGGAAGCAGGTTATTCCGGCATCCCGAAACTGGTCTTCAACCCTGTTTCTGCTTGTGCTTGGTGTTCGTGCAGATCACCCGCACGATCCCCTTTCGGCGGACGATCTTGCAGTTTTCACAAATTCGTCTGACGCTGCTCGAACTTTCATGACAGCATCACCTTACTCGGCCGGGTTTTTTCAACCGGCGAATCGTAAACTATATCAACTATTGCACCGCGACTCAAGTTCCCGCTAAGAATGAATTTCACTCTTTTTTGACAAAAGCGGGCTTATCCGAAAAAAATCTTCACGATCCGGTCGGCGTCACGGCCACGGGCGCCCGGCCGTCGGTCAGGATATCCACGCCGGTCTCCGTCACCGCAACCGTATGCTCGAAATGGGCGGCGGGCATTCGATCGACGTGAAGACCGTCCAGCCGTCTTTATATAGATCGACATCGCGCCTGCCCATCACCACCATCGGCTCCACCGCCAGGGTCATCCCGCGGCGAAGCGTGAAATCGCCGCGGAGTTGCTCGGCGGTGACGAAATTCGGAACCTTCGGGTCTTCGTGCATGTTGCGGCCGATGCCGTGGCCGACAAATTCCCGCACCACGCTGTAGCCGTTGCTTTTCGACATGGTGCTGCATCAGCCGGGCGATATCCGACCACCGCCGGCCCGGCTGCATGTTGCTCGATCGCCAGATCCAGCGTTTGCCGGTCACATCCAGCAGCCGCTGCAGCTGCGGGCTGATCTTTCCGATGCCGACGGTGATGGCCGTGTCGGCAGCAATATCCATCGAGCGACAGCGCCAGATCGAGCGTGACGATATCCCCCTCCTTCAGACGTCGCGGACCGGGAATTCCGTGGACGACTTCCTCGTTGACGCTGATGCAGGTGTGGCCGGGAAAACCTTCGCCGGCTTTGTAGGTCGGATAATTCTTCGACAGGGCCGATCGCCGCCGGCCTTGTCCAGTTCGACCGTGGCCAGCATCATCCAGTTCGCAGGTGGTGACGCCCGGCGACGGCCGCCTGGCGCATCTTCGCGAGGATTTCGTAGCCGACCTGCCCGGCCTGCCGCATCATCTCAATTTCGCGGCGGCTTTTGAGAATGATGGGCATTGCGAAGCATGACCATGACGGTGACGAGATAATGCCCGTGCATCATTCAGTACTTGGCTCGGCTCCTTGATTCGTCTTGCCTTGTGCCTGTCCGCTTCCCGCCGCCGAGGAAGCCGCCGTAGTTCCGCATCAGCAGATTGGCTTCGATCCGCTGAACCATGTCCAGGGCCACGCTGACGACGATCAGCAAACCCGTGCCGCCGAGGAACGCGGTGATCTGGAACGGAATGTTCAGCTGAGCCTGAATGATGGCGTGGGAACGACGGCGATGATGCACAGGAACGCGGCGCCGACGTAGGTGATCCGCATCATCACCCGTTCGAGATAATCGCCGTTCGCTTGCCGGGCGCAGGCCGGGGATGAAGCTGCCGTAATCGCGAAGCTGGTTGGCCATTTCCTTGGGCTGGAACTGCACGGTGGTCCAGAAGTAGGCGAAGAAATAGATCATCGCCGCTTCGGTCACGATATAGATGAATGCGCCGCGCTGGAACTGGATGTTGCAGCCAGTCGACGATCTGGCTGAACCGTTGCTCGGCAGTCACTGAGCGTGGCCAGCCAGCCGAACACCATCGCCGGGAAAGAGCATCAGCGACTGGGCGAAGATGATCGGCATCACGCCGCCGTGATTGACCCGCAGCGGCAGGAACTGCTTGCTGCCCGCCATACACGCGCCGGCCGCGGGTGTGCTTGGCCTGCTGGATCGGAATGCGCCGCTGTGCCTGGGTGATCAGAATCGATCCCGCGACGATGAAGACAAAGCAGCCTACGAGGAACAGAACTTTAGCAATGGTAATATCGCGCAACCCGCTGGTTTGGCCGGTGAGGGTGACGCGTGGGCCAAAAGCCCGACGGCGGTAGGCATTGGGCCACAATCACCGCGAATTCATCGAGGACATCCTGTGGCCGGGTATCGACCACTCGGTTGCCGGCCATCGCCTGCAGGTAGCGGTGTCTAGCATCCGGACCATGTTCAACGCCAGATGCCGTCACGGTCCGCCGCCGCGGCGAACACTATGGCTTGTGCTTGCCCGATGGCGCGGTGGTTGATGTTGTGGAGTTCGAGAAGGCGCTCGCAGAAGCCGCGGCCGCCTCCGCCCGTGGCGATGTGCAAGGTCGGGTTGCATTGCGGAGAAAGCGCTTCGTCTATACGGCGGTGACCTGTTACCCGAGTTCGGTGAAACCGAGCACGTCGACTCCCAACGGCAGCGGCTTCGGCGGTGTGCGGCCACCGCGGCTGCGGCGCTGGCGTCTGACTACTGCGGGCTGGATGACTACGAGAAGGCCATGGACGTCGCGCAGCGTTCGGTGGGGTTGGATTCCGAACCCGAGTCCCCGTGGCTCCTGCTGGCAGAGTTGCACGAGAAGGCCGGTGACCATATCTCGGCGGATCACGTGCGACGGGAACACTCGCGAATGCGGGCTGATCTCGAGATGAAGACACGCTAGCCATCGGTTGCGCCCCATCCACGCGGCGGCCAAGACGCACCAGTCGAGTAGCCAACTACGCGTGTCTCGTGGCTGCCTGCGACCAACGATGAGTTGGTCACCTCCGTCGAGCGCGGACGAGACAGCGAAAGGAGTGGAGAGACATGAGCGGATCGAATTACGCACGACCGGACCTCACGCCCTCAGCCCCACCTCTGGCCTGGTCCGACGATGAAGCGTCGGGCTACGA
>CAVVZW010000008.1:0-5590 GCA_963752265.1 uncultured Alphaproteobacteria bacterium | reverse complement strand
TGCGCTGATTCTTTCCGACACCGGCCGCCTCACCGGCGACGACTTCGCGCATATTCTGCCCGTCGGCACCGTGAGCAAGGCCGCAGCTCCCGCAGCGCCATCAGGCGTGGTCGTGCCCTATGCCGAAGCCGAACTCGCTTTCGAAAAGCAAACGCTCGAACACGCGCTCGACGCGGCGGGCGGCCAGATCACGGAAGCCGCACGCATGCTGCGGATCTCGCGCGCGACCTTCTACAAGAAGCTCGCGAAGTTTGGTCTCTCCGCGACGCCGGAAGTCTAGGCCATGGATTTATTGGCACGCAGCCAGATGCGAATGGATGCGAGCTTGTCATATCGGGGTCGATGCGATTGCGTTTCGGAGCAATTTTCGCCCTGCTTCCGAGATAATCCCGTAACCGGACATGCCTGGGGCATGCCAAAACCGACGCGTTTGACCCAAAACGGACTCGCGGCACGCGTTATCTAGCGCACAGGCCTTATGCCACGATGCGTGCTCGACCCGTTGATAGCATGCTTTCAACATCGCCCGCTGGACGCGGTGGACTGAACAGATAGCCCTGCACCTCAGTGCAACCCTCCAACCGGAGAAGGGATAATTGCTCATCAGTCTCAACTCCCTCGGCCGTGGTCGAGAGACCCAAGCTCTTTCCGAGACCGGTAATTGCGCGGACAATAGCCCTAGAGTCAGCGCGGCTGGCAAGTTCACTCACAAATGAACGGTCGATCTTAATCTTGTCGAATGGAAAGCTACGGAGGTAACTTAGGGAGGAATACCCGGTGCCAAAATCGTCCATCGAGATTCGAACACCTAACGCGCGGAGCTTGTGCAAGGTCGCTAGTGAAACATCTGGGTCTTGTAGGAGGACTGCCTCAGTGATCTCAAGCTCGAGACGGCAGGCAGCTAGCCCCGAAACTGCCAATGCTGAAACGACCGATTGCACCAGGTTGCAACTCCTGAATTGTGCTGGCGACAGGTTTACGGCCACGCAAACATCCCGCGACCATCCGGCAGCCTCTGTGCAAGCCGTCCGCAAAACCCAGTCTCCGAGAGGCACAATTAAACCGATCTCATCGGCAAGTGATATGAAATTCAGCGGGGCAATTATGCCACGCAAGGGATGATTCCAGCGGACCAACGCCTCGAAACCAACGATACAGTCGGCCTTGAGATCTCGAATTGGCTGATAGTAAACCACGAATTCGCTCCGCACGAGTGCCCCGCGAAGGTCAACTTCCAGCAAACGTCGCGCTTGCGCGCGGGCATCCATCCCTACCTCAAAGAAGTGAAAAACTCCCTTGCCGTCTGCTTTGGCCCTGTACAAGGCCAAATCTGCATTTTTCAACAATTCGTCCGGGTCGCGACCGTCACTAGGGGTTACTGAAATTCCAATGCTCACACCGATGGTGATTTGATAACCTTGGATGTCGTAAGGCGCACTTATGGCTTCGATAAGACGACTTGCAAGGCTCGTCGGGGATGTCTGGGGGTCGCTACCCACCTGTACGATCGCAAACTCGTCGCCGCCCAATCGACAAACGGTGTCGCTCTCGCGCACACATTCAGTCAGGCGGACTGCAACATCTTTCAACAGATCGTCGCCGATCGGATGGCCGAGTAAATCGTTAATACCCTTGAAATGATCGAGGTCGAGGCACAGTACGGCGATTTTATCGTTTCGCTTCGCGTGCCGCAACGCTTGCTCAAGCTGTTCGCGGAATAGTATGCGGTTGGGCAGATTGGTCAAGGAATCGTGGCGCGCCATGTGCGAGATCTGCGCTTGCGCTTTTTGCCATTCGGTAATGTCCTCGAGGGTTGCGACCCAGCCGCCACCTTCCATGGGCTGTTCCACTACCCGCATAACCTGTCCCGTCAAGGATTCCACGATCTTGGTACTTGACTTGCCCGCACGGATATCCGCCATTATGCCTGCGAAAAACTCTTCGGGATCACCGGCAAACTCGCCCGAAGCTTTTTTCTGTTTGAACAGATCGAGCAGGCTCTGGCCTTCCAATGAAGTCGCCGATGAGCCTGTCATTTTGATGTAGCGCGCGTTAAACAAAACCGCGCGGCCTTCCGCGTCAAACATGCAGAGCCCCTGCGACATGTTTTCCAATGCGGTGTCGAGCAAGACTTTCTGTTGACGCAACTTGTCCTTCGAACGGCGATCGGTCAGGGCCGCAACCAGACAGAGGCCGAGAATGATCGCTGCGGCCGCGGCAACGACAAGGGATAGCGAGATCGGCGAGAGAGAGATAGCATCAACATCACGCGTCGGATCGGGAAGAAAGACCACACCTGCCATAGCCGTGAAATGAAGCGAGAGGATCGCAACAGCTAGTGAAGTTGATGCCGCTAATGAATACCATAAGTTGTCATGCCGCGAGGCGACGAGAAGCGCCAGAACCCCGAACAAGCCACCAAGCGCGAGGGAGGCTAACACGAAATCCAGCGACCACGTGATCTGGCCCGGGAGCTCCAATGCCAGCATGCCCGTGTAGTGCATCGCCGCAATACCGATGCCTACGATCGCTCCCCCGGCAGCAGCCCTTCGCCAGCCACCGCGCAGAGCCGTGCCGAGACCAGCGCCGCTGATAGCGACAGCGAATATCAGTGACAATATTGTCAAATCTATACGATATCCGGAAGCGGCATCCGGTTCGTATGCAAGCATCGCGATGAAGTGGGTAGCCCAAATTCCGCAGCCGCCGGCCCCAGCGTCCAGAATAAGCCAAACAAGCCGTACGCGCCCATGCGTCGCTCGAGCGCGATGGAACAAACTAATGGTAACTCCACTCGCCAATACACAGATGACAACGGCGAGCGCCACGAGGCGCTGATCGTGTTCTACCGTGAGGCATGTAAGGACCTGAAGCATGCGGGCCATTATGATTTTGCGAGTTATGTGTAACGAGTATCCGCGCTTTGTTGCGTTAATGCGGAGTGAAAGCTTCAAGACGTAGCTAACGTGCCGCCTTGATCTGCATTCAAATGTCTCGATTGTTCCGGAATTGGAACTTATTGTCCGTGAAGCACCCGGATCGAGATTTGTTGATCAGTTAACTGGAATTCGTAACACCCCCTGCATTCATACGGCGTAGTCGTCGCTGTGGCCGAAGGTTCATAGAAACTGCTTTCCCGGTCCAGCGAGGCTAACCGGTCATCCGAATGGCAGCCAACAATGTCACCTCGTTCAATCACGAGCTTCCGGTTCTCAGCAACTCGATCCGATGGCACATCCTTGGCGGGGTGTTGTTGATCGCAGCGATTGGTTTCGGGACCGCGATCACGGTCAGCAGCTTGCGCGAGCGTGCACTGAACACCAGCGGACGAGAATTGGAAACCACTACACTGCTGCTTGCTCGTCACTTTGATACACAACTCGGCGCGTTTGGTGTCGTGCAAGACGAACTCGTTGCGTACATGCGTTCGATCGGCATCGCATCGCCTGAGTCATATAAGCGCCAGATGTCCAGTCAGGGCACACATGAAATGCTCAAGATCATGAGCAATGGGTCGGCCGACGTTGCAGGGGTGAATATTTTTGATTCGGACGGACATCTGATCAACTCATCGGTATGGCCGCTTCCGGTTTTTAACGTCGCTGATCGGGAATACTTCAAAGCGTTTAAATCCAGGACTGCATCATCATCGACTTTAATTCAGCTGCTGCAGAGCCGTATCACGGGAGGCAGTACGGCTCTTATCTCGCGGGAGATGAAGGGACCAAATGGCGAATTCCTCGGGCTTGTTACCAGGGGTATTTCGACAGACAGCTTTGAAAAATTCTTCGCTTCTGTAGCGCTTGGAAAAGACGCAGTGATCGCCATGCTCCATCGGGACGGAACGTTGATCGCTCGTTTCCCTCGTGTTGATGCCATGGCAGGCAGAAATCTATCAACGAGCGATCTGTTTCAGCATATTCTGCCCAACTCTTCCTATGGGACAATGCGGTTGCACAGTGCCGTGGACGGCCAGGATCGGCTTGGTTCGGTGCGCACGTTGACCGACTTTCCAATCGTGATCGTCGCATCGACTACCATATCGGTAGCATTGGCCGATTGGCGAGACCAAACCAGATTGTTGATCGCGGTAGCCGCTCTGTTGGTCCTCGTGATCGTCGTTATCCTGGTCCTCATCGTTCGACAGTTATTACGGCAACATGAATTATCGAAACGCAGTCTGGCACTCGAAAAGGACCGCCTCGATATTGCCGTCAACAATATGACGCAGAGTCTGTTGTTGTTTGATTCGTCGGATCGGCTCATCGTGTGCAATAGGCGCTATATCGAGATGTTTGGGCTATCTCCAGACATTGTAAAGGTGGGCTGCAGCTTTCGCGATCTTGTTACGCATCGAAAGGAGCGCGGCTCTTTCGCGGGCGACGTCGATGTTTATTGTTCATCTGTCTTGCGAAGTGTGAGGCAGGCGAAAGCCGCGATCAGGGTTGTCGAGGATCCGGACGGCCGCTCGATCCAAATCGTGCACCAACCGCTGGCCGACGGTGGCTGGCTGGCCACATTGGAAGACATTACCGAGCGCCGCCGAGCGGAGCAACAGGTGACCCATCTGGCACATTACGATGCGTTGACCGAGTTGCCAAACAGGGTGCTATTTCGCGAGCAACTTGAGCACATGATCAAGAGAGTTAAGCCGGGCCAACAACTGGCGGTGCTCTATCTCGATATCGATGAGTTTAAAAGCGTCAACGATTCGCTCGGGCATCGCATCGGCGATGAGCTGTTGAAATCCGTGGCGGTGAGCCTGAGGGACTGTGTCAAGGCAACAGACGTCGTCGCTCGGCTTGGCGGTGACGAATTCGCCATCATACAAACCGAGGTTGAAGACTCTGTTGATGTCATCAACCTCGTGGCGCGAATTTATCGGGCAATCCGCGAGCCCTACGAATGTCTCGGTCACCGGGTGACCACCGACACCAGTATCGGCATCGCCCTCGCGCCAAAGAATGGTACTGATCTTGATAAAATTCTGCAGAATGCAGACTTGGCCATGTACGACGCCAAGGCGGCCGGGCGCCGCACCTATCGCTTCTTCGAGCCAGAAATGGAAGAGCGTGTAAAGGCACGCCGCGTCCTTGAGATTGATTTGCGCCAAGCTATCATAGACGGCGAGTTCGAGGTTTATTACCAGCCCATTGTTGAGCTTCGAAACAATCAGGTTTCCGGCTGCGAAGCGCTGCTGCGATGGCACCATCCGGAACGCGGCATGATCTCCCCCCAAGAGTTCATACCCGTCGCGGAGCAAGCTGGCTTGATTGATAAGATAGGCGAATGGGTGCTGACTACGGCCTGTGCCGAGGCCGCAACATGGCCTAACAACATCAAATTGGCGGTCAACGTCTCGCCCATTCAGTTCGGGAACGATACCTTGGCATTGAAGGTGGTGGCGGCGCTTGCAGCATCCGGACTTCCCGCTGGCAGGCTGGAGCTGGAGATAACCGAGGCGGTTCTCATTCGTGACGACGAGGTCGCTCTCGCGATTCTGCATCAGCTTCGAGCGCTGGGCGTGCGCATCGCGCTTGATGATTTCGGCACCGGCTACTCCTCGCTAGGTTATCTGCAGCGCTTTCCG